>NZ_BMKZ01000001.1 GCF_014644735.1 Caldalkalibacillus thermarum
TGTTGGCTTCCTAGTCAACTGAACCGTGGGACACACGGGGATCGCTTGGTCAATAAACGGCTGGTAGGCTGTTGTTCCCAAGAATCCCCCACCTCTAAGCGAAGCGTAGGTGGTGGGAGTGTTCAATGCCGATCGCGATAAAAAGCAAATTCCGCCCGAAGTGCAACAAGAACTGCTGGACATGATTGCAGCGATGATGGATCATCAATCTCTTCTTGATTAAATAATTAATGAAAGTTAATGAAAAAAGGGTAAAACGGCAGGGGTTGCCCCACGATATGAGTCATTTCTAAGTGGGCAACCCCTATTTTTCGTTCCGGAATAAAGCATTAAGTATTCTTGGCTGTATCTGCGTACACTTTGGGGGCATACGTCCGATAATGGCGGATGCCCATGATCAGGTTAAACAGGCCCAGAGCTAAAAAAGCAACAGCCACGCCGATCACCCAGCCATTAAGGTCACTGAACATAAACTGAATCATGGCCATAGCGGTCAGCATTGTTCCCATGGCAATATTGGTTTTGGCGTTGTAGTATTTCATCATGTGAAATGCTTGTTGCTCTTTCTTTTTGGGTTTCTTTTTTGTCTTTTTAAAGGCTGCAATTTCGTAGTATTGTTTACGGTAAGAGCGGGTTTTGAAGCTGTAATAGATAGAAAAGCTGGCGGCAATTACGACTGTAAACATCAACAGAATATGTATCATTGCCGATCACTCCTTTTGTTATTCTTTTGCCGTGCTGGACATCTTCTACTATTGTAGCTTGTTAAGCATCATAATTCTACCTTTAGGAAGCGGTGGTATATACTAGAGAGGTAGTTTGTTGAGGGAAAGGAGCTCGGTTATGATCCGTGTTGAAGAGCTGACCAAAGCCTTTAGAACAACAGTGGCCATCAAACATCTCTCATTTTCAATTGGCAAAGGAGAAGTGGTGGGTCTTTTGGGCGAAAACGGTGCGGGGAAAACCACCACTTTGCGTTTGATCGCCAGTGTGTTGAAACCTACGTCGGGCAGGATTGAGGTCGCGGGTTTTGATACAGTGAGACAGGCACGGGAAGTAAAAAAGCGCGTGGGCATTTTATTTGGCGGGGAAACAGGGCTGTATGACAGGCTAACAGCAAGGGAAAACATCGCTTATTTTGCCCGGCTTTATGAACTGCCAGAAGAGGAAACGGAACAGCGCATCACACGGCTGGCCGATATTTTTGACATGTATGATTTTCTTGACCGGCCGGTGGGCGGGGTTTCCAAAGGGATGCGCCAAAGGGTGGCCATTGCCCGCTCCATCGTGCATGACCCTGAAATCATTTTGTTTGATGAGCCTACCTCGGGATTGGATATTATTGCGGCCAACGACATGCGCGGCTTGATCCGGCATTTCAGTGAGCAGGGTAAAACCGTTGTTTTTTCCAGTCACATTATGAGTGAAGTGCAAAAGTTATGCCAACGTGTGCTTATATTACATAGAGGCGAATTGCGTTTTGACGGTACGCTGGAAGCATTGTACGCCGCTTACGGTCATGATGACCTGGACCGGATCTTTTTGGCGGAGATAGGGAGGGAGAGACATGTTTAAGCAAAGCTGGCCCATATTTAAGAAAGAGATGACGGATCTGTTCCGGGACCGGAAAACCTGGATGACCAGTATCTTGCTTCCTGTCGTGCTTTATCCGGCCATTATGTTTTTGATTGGATTTATTATGCAGTCAACGGTGGAAAATGCCCAAAGCGATATTCCCATAACCATTAACGATCCATCGGGTATCATTGAAGCCCATCTGTCCCAGCACAATGTTTTCCGCATTCTGCCTCCCAAAGATGATGTGGAACAGGCCATCCTCCAGGGAGAGATCCGTTTTCATGTTGAGGTGGATCCCCACTTTGAGTCCCAGCTGGCCAATATGGAAAGCGGCAGCATTATCATCTACTACGACCGTTCCAATACTAATTCGGAAATTGCCTATGCCGTGCTGAGAGAGATGTTGGCTCAAAAGTCAACCCAGTTGCTGGAGGAACGTCTGGCTGCCCTTGGTCTTAGTGATGCTGCAATCCAACCTTTGGAGATTAAGGATGTCAGTGTGGCTCCCGAAGGCCAGGAGATCGGCAGCTTCTTGTCGTTTATTATTCCCTTGTTTTTATTGATCAGTTGCATTTCTGGAGGATTGCCTGCCTCAACAGATCTTGTGGCGGGAGAAAAAGAGCGCGGTACATTGGAGGCGCTGATCACAACACCTGTAGGCGGAGGACCCATAATGACCGGTAAACTGTTGACGGTGACGGTGATGAGTTTTCTCAGTGCCATTCTCACCTTTCTCAGTCTCATATTAGTTTTTGCCGTGATTCCGGTTTTGTTCCCGCTCTATTTACCCGAAGGGAATATAGTGAGCTCCATCTTTACATCTGAATTTTTCCTAGTCAGTGTCATGTTGCTGCTTTTGGTCTCTGCAATGATCGGTGCTTTGCAATTGTCCATCAGTACGGTGGCCAAAAGCTTTAAAGAGGCCCAAGCGTACAACACGATTGTGGTGTTTGCTGTCATGTTGCCTGTCTATTTACTGATGATGACGCCAGCTGTGGAGATTCCCTTCCATTACTTTTGGCTCCCTGTCATCAATGTCGTTGCGATTTTTAAAGAGGTGTTTGCCGGGCTGATTCATCCGCTTCACCTGTTTATCTCCATGATCAGCAGCCTGTTCTACGTGGTGGTCGCCATTGTGTTGTTTGCCTATCTGTTTAAAAAAGAGCGGTTTATTTTAAAGTAACCATTACTCAATAATAGCCAAACATCGCCCAGGACTTAAGGGTTTAGTCCTGGTTTTTTTGGCTTGTATTATATAGAAGTAGAGGCATTTTGGCAGGGTCTATGGAACCATTTCAGGAATCTGAGGACCAATTTTAGGAAAATATGTTTACAAACAAATGGCTTAGTTTTATACTTCGTGGCAAATGGAAGAAAAATTTGCCAGTAGAAGCCAAAAAATGATTATCGTTGTCTTTTTTGTCGAGTACCGTCAAGAATTTTGTGTAATGTAAGATAGATAGGGTTTCTCTGAAATGGATTTGGAATGAATAGGGAATCGGTTTCCTCCACACAGGAGACTGAATATTCAGTCTCATGTGAGGAAAGGGAAAATCCCCCTATTTTGTTTATTTACAGTATTTGGTTAATGATAACGTTCTTCAAACATTCGTTGAAGGGCTTCATGCGCTTCGGCAAATCCTCGCAACTTTCGCCCTGCCCATTTCTCGTTAAAGTCCTGTATCGTCAAATATACGACTTTTTCAGCGGCTTCTAAACTGCTCAAACTGTTCATCGATTTTAGGCGTTTCCGAATCTCCTTGATCGTTCGTTCGATGGCATTGGTCGTATAAATCACACTTCGAATACTGCTTGGATAGTCCATAAAGGTGAGAAGGACATCCAACTCATTTGCTCAAGATTGGACTTCTCTCGGATACTTGCTGGACCATTTCGACTCAAACTGTTGAAACATTTGTAACGCCATCTCCTTATTCGGCGCGCGATAAATCAGCTTGAGATCCTCGGCCACTTCGAATTGGTCTTTTTTCCGAACACGGCTGAGGGTGTTGCGGACTTTGTGCACGACACAGCGCTGCACATCGGCTTTCGGATACACCGCCTTAAAGGCTTCCTCCAGCCAGCCCGTGTGCCGTTGGTAAGGGGCAAACAACTGTGTTTGAAATTCCCCGTTTCGGTCTCTTGGAACCAAAAGACCCTCAATCCTGCCATATTGCGTATCTAGATTTCGTTGATAGTAGCCGTTTCTCATATTCGGCGTTCCAGCCTGTTCGATTTCGAGGAAATTTTTGATTTCTTCCCGCATGATCAGTTCTAATTTTTCTTTTACAAACTGACGAATGACACTTTCCTGTTGATTTGCCCAGTCGACATTCGGTATACTTCTTTTAGACATAGGTAGGGTACTCCTTTCTCTAAGATTTTTGGTCCAATCAGAGAATACCCTACCTTTTTTCTTTTGTTCTAGCAAAATGCTTTACACAAACTTTTATACATCATCATGAATCTTCTCTTGAAAAAAATTAGTTACACCATTATTTACATTATCTTTCGTTTGAATAACTTCATTTTGAATTCTCATAATGTTATCACCTCCAAAAATCATAAATAACTTTTTTACCGGCCAGAGGCCGGTAAAAAAGTTACACGGATTAATTAGGATTTGCTGAAAAACAAAAAAATGTTGATATTTAAGGAAAAAAATGTATTATGGGCGAAATTAAGTGCAAGGGTTTTTCAAAAACCACCTACAAAAACCTTGCACTTGGAGGTATTACTGTGTATCGCCATAACCAGGATCAGCTCATCATGCCACATGAATTCTTCCTGCCTTTTGGTGGTCAACTGGACCCCAACAACCGTTGGGTATTACTTCCTCAAAGAATCCCATGGGGCAAAGCGGAAGATCTGTATATCGGGAAGCTCAAATCAACAAGTGAAGGCCGTCAGGCCTTTTCTGTGCGCATGGCTTTGAGTGCGCTTATCATTAAAGAGCGTTTAGAAAGAGCGTTTAGGCACTAGCGATCGTGAAACAAAGGAATCGCGAAATGCTTTTGGTCAGACGCTCCAGGACCGCACGGTCCAATTCATCTTCCCGACCGAAAGAATAGATCACCTTCGCTTTTGAATATTTGGCCTTCGGATCCCATTCGTTATGAGCAAGTTGAAGATAAGCGGTGACAGATCCATCTTTGTTTTTACGAGTGACTCGACGTATATACATGCCTACTGTCGAACTCAGGCTTCAGATTCCGCCTCACGGCGGACACCCTTGCTTTCAGCTAACGGTAGGCGCTCGCCAGCCCCCGTTCGGGACTTTCACCCTATAGTCACGCACTCATGCCGGACGTACCAAAAAAGTAAACTCCTGTCCTTAAGCAGACAGGAGTTTCTTCAGAATTTGGCTTGATGCCATTAGAGATTTTTTTGCAGTTTCTGGGCAATTTCATACAAGTCTTCCGGTGTAAAGCCCGGGGCGTAGGATTCAGGCTGCGCCTCCATTTCCAGCACGGGTCCCCCTTCGGGCAATGTATCTGAGACAATCAACTCTTGCCCATCATCTGGGTGTGTTCCGTTCCAGATCAATTTAATGTCTTTATAGTCATCTGGGCTGAAGCGATACAAGGTACGGTGGTATCCTTTGTCTTCAAATTTTCTGGCCTCAGGGAATTTGCTGTTATCAATGTCTGGAATAGGGAGCATTTTCTTCACATCAACGCCAGTTAATGTTTCCAGTGCTTTGGCATAAGCCAGTGCGTGAACACCCCCGCGCACCAGCAAGTAGCCAATCATCTCCCGGGCCACGGGATTGTCTGTCATTTGATACACCCGGATTTTCTGGGTGCGTGCCCCCACTTCAAGGAAGAAATTATGGAGCAGATCAAGAACCAAGTTACCGCTGTTGAAGACATAATCTCCTTGCCAAGGTTGTCCCATAGAATTTCCAACCAGTGTTGCTTGTCCCGTTGCTATGAAGTGATGGGTATTGCGGACATCCTTGGCAAAGCCAAAAGGTGTTTGATCCGGAGCCTTGTTAGGTGCCGTATTTTCCAGCAACGCATTCACCGTAGCGGAAACCAATTCAATATGCCCCAATTCTTCTGTGGAAATATTGGCAATTAGGTCATAGTAAGGTTTAAGCTTCTTCTTTTCGCGGAAATTAAAAGACTGATACATATAATTCATCAATGTAGACATTTCCCCAAAGCGTCCGCCCAGCAACTCCTGCACAGCAGCTGCAGCGTTGGCATCCCCTTCTTTTGGATTGGGCAATTCAATTTGTAACTTGTCGACACGCATGAACATAGATGATCTCCTCCTTTGTTGATTCATGGTCATTTTTTGCGAGTGAAAACAGATATCCGTTTACCACTAGGATTGCCAGAGTTTATGGTTTTAAAACAAGAAATCACGGAAAATAAAGTTGTGATTCAGGTGGAGACAATGGATCCCCCTGAGCGTTGTCCTTACTGTGGTTTTCAAGAGTTGAAAAAGCATGATCAACGCCTGAGAAGCGTACGTGACCTGCCCATTCATAACCGACCGGTTTATTTGATCATCCAACTCAAGCATTGGCACTGTACCAACTGTCAGAAAATCTTTGATGATCACCTCCCATCTGTACCAAAAAGCAAACATCAAACTCATCGTTTCAGAAAATATGTTTTCGACATGTGTCACGGAGTGACCATCAGTTATGTGAGCGGCAGGTCCATCTGCCCTATAAGACCGTTGAACGCATTTATTACGACCTCGCTGAACAGGAAATAAATAGGGTTTGCTGAAAAACACAAAAATGTTGATATTGAAAGGAAAAGACCGGTACCGTCAAGAATTTTGTGTAATGTAAATGGGGTAGGGTTTCTCTGAAATGGATTTGGAATGAATAGGGAACTAGTTTCCTCCACACAGGAGACTGAATATTCAGTTTCCTGTGTGGAAAGGGAGAATCCCCCCTATTTTGTTTATTTACAGTATTTGGTTAATGATAACGTTCTTCAAACATTCGTTGAAGGGCTTCATGTGCTTCGGCAAATCCTCTTAACTTTCGCCCTGCCCATTTCTCGTTAAAGTCCTGTATCGTCAAATATACGACTTTTTCAGCGGCTTCTAAACTGCTCAAACTGTTCATCGGTTTTAGGCGTTTCCGAATCTCCTTGATCGTTCGTTCGATGGCATTGGTCGTATAAATCACACTTCGAATACTGCTTGGATAGTCCATAAAGGTGAGAAGGACATCCAACTCATTTGCCCAAGATTGGACTTCCCTTGGGTATTTGTGAGACCATTTGGATTGAAACTGTTGAAACATCTCCAATGCGATTTCTTTATTCGGAGAACGATAAATGAGTTTCAGGTCCTCCGCCATTTCGAATTGGTCTTTTTTCCGAACACGGCTGAGGGTGTTGCGGACTTTGTGCACGACACAGCGCTGCACATCGGCTTTCGGATACACCGCCTTAAAGGCTTCCTCCAGCCCCGGTAGTCCATCGAATACGCCCAGAAGCACTTCCTTGACGCCTCTTTTGTAGAGCTGTTGGAGAATCTCCCGCCATCCATAGGCGCTTTCTTGTCCTCCCACGAAGAAATCCAGAATTTCGCGATATCCTTCTTCATTCACTCCTAACACCACATAAATAACTTCTTTCTCTACCGTATCCCGGCGAAGTTTCACGTACAAGCCGTCCAAATATAAGACAGAATAACGTTTGGATAGTGGACGATGGTGCCATTTCTCGATGTCTTCTTTCACAACATCGGTAATCCGGCTGATCGTCGCTGGAGAATAAGCATTTCCTAGAATTCGTTCAATAAACTTGCCAATTTCCCGTGTACTCATGCCACTTTGATACATCCTGATGATGGCTTCCTCCAGCCAGCCCGTGTGGCGTTGATAAGGGGCAAACAACTGTGTTTGAAATTCCCCGTTTCGGTCTCGTGGAACCAAAAGACCCTCAATCCGGCCATATTGCGTATCTAGATTTCGTTGGTAGTAGCCGTTTCTCATATTCGATGTTCCGGCTTGTTCTATTTCGAGGAAATTTTTGATTTCTTCCCGCATAATCAGTTCTAATTTTTCTTTTACAAACTGACGAATGGCATTTTCCAGTTGATTTGCCCAGTCGACATTCGGTATACTTCTTTTAGACATAGGTAGGGTACTCCTTTCTCTGGAATGTGTTGTGGTCCAAATCAGAGAATACCCTACCTTTTTTCTTTTGTTCTAGCAAAATGCTTTACACAAAATTTTATACATCATTCCGGGTGAACGTGTCTCTATCGCTTTCCGAACGTCTATTTCGTTGTGCATGCGGTTTTGTGGCAAACAGAGACACCAACGCCGCCATCAATATCCACAAAGAAGGCTTGAAACAGTTAGGGATTGCCTGACTGGATCTCGAACCGTGGGGCACACGGGGATCGCTCGGTCAACTTCCCATCATGAGATGGGATTACCCGAGAAGCCCCCACTTCTAATCGTTAACGTAGGTGGTGGGAGTATGTCACGGAAGATTGGAGAAATTAATTTTTTTGTTATTTTTAGAGGAAATTCTAAACATCTTGACGAATGTCAAAAATATAAGATTTACCTGCATTCCGTGACATGATGACTTATAGACACCAAAATGATCACAAAATATTTAAATATCTACATGCAGACTGTCCCCTGCCTGGCAGATTTTGATGGCATGTCAGAGACGCCCTGGTCACAAGGCGTTTGAGTGACACAGGTCAAATGTCTGGGGGAGGTTGCTGATAGGCAGTTCTAGTGTAGCCAAGCTGATGAGGATTAAGAGCTGAGCCTTCCCGATCAGGAGGCCGATTGAAGACTGAAGGAGGTCATTTTGTCAAATATGTACCACACAGTTGTGTTAACTGCTGGTATTTCGATGTTTGTAGGAAGGAATAATGTGTTTGCCATCCACCGGGAGGATCTCCCCAAAATCCCTGTTTCTCTTCAGGACAGGCTATCAACTCAGGAAATTCAAGGCCAAATCGACGATTGGATCGATAAATTAAAACCTTTTTTTGAACAGATCAAGGAGAATCATTCACGAGTCAGTGCCGAATATTCTATGGTTCATACCCTGAAAAATCAGGGGAAGCTGGGTGACCGCCCGCTTATCATTATGTTTGTTACGAACACAGTCGGTGGATATGCCGGCGAAAAGATTCACCGGGAGCTTTTTGAGAAGCAATTTCAGGCGGATGTCAAGGTGTTTTATGTCGATATTCACGTAGATCATCCAGAAGACTTGAACAGAGAAATAGGTGAATATATGAAAAAACTTGCCGAAGCCCTTGAGGCCGGTGAACCAAACACGACTTGTTTTGCGCCGATTGGCGGCTACAAGGTCATGACATCTTTCGGGTATATCGTCGGTTCTTTTCTCGGTTATCCTACCGCTTATTTACATGAGGATCATCAAATTTTGCATGAAATTCCTCCGGTTCCTATCCAAATAGATCTCGAACAAATTGAACATTACACCTCACTCCTTCGTCAATGTCAAGCCGATTATGTGGAAATTGATAACTTGGGGTACGATGAAAAACAGTTTATCAAACAGTTTCAATCGCTGTTTTATGTTGAAGATGGTTGGGCATGTTTAAATCCGTTTGGACGATTCTTGTTTGAGCGTACGAAGTACAAGCACATTTTTGAAACCAAGTATCTTGTTTCAGACCAAGTCCGTTCATTTATGAAGACGTCCAACCCCCAGTCTTTATTTATCAAACAACAAATGCGGGAACTTGTAAAGAAGCTTCAGAGTGGGGAAGCACGGCAAAACGAAATCAGGCATGAACTTGACTTTGCAACATTGGAACGGGATAAAATTCAGTTTCATCTGTATAAGGGCGCAAGCAATGGCCGACATGTATTTCGATTAGCCTATCGTTATGACGACAAAGATGATGTCCTTTACGCCAATTACGTCTGGCTTGATCACAATCGTTATGAACGGGAAGCGTCTGTGGGCAAAGGCCTTTATCATCCGGTTTCGGAATTCACCGATATTGCGGAACGTGAAGTGATGTCTAAGGAGCGATGACCATGACCAGACATGTGTTATTCTCATTTTTGGGTAAAAACCGGTACATACCTTGTTACTACGTATTTAGGAGAAAGAAAGCTTCGTACAGCCGGTTTGTCCAGACTGCCATTTATGAGCATGTGAATGATGATGCACATTTAGAAGTGGTGATTTTTGCGACCAAAGGAGCGATCGCGGCAAACTGGCATGACAATGGTAAACAAACGGACCATTCGTATGAAAATGAGGGATTACAGAGCGCTTTTAAGCGAATCGCTCCAGAAGCAAATGTTAAGAACACGGATGGATACAGCCAGGCTACACATCACTTCAGGAAAACGTCGTGACAGCGATTTGCAAAGCCTATGGTGTAGAGCCGACCGGTCATCAGAAAAGAACGCAAATCACAGTTGTTGAAGTTATTGTCATGTGCAGCAGAGTGGACGGCAAAAGCGCTTGAGGCAAAAAAAGGAAATTGAAAGAAGAAAAAAACGTCAGGCAGAAGAAGCATGGTTAGCCCAAATGAGTGATGAGGAACGTTTGCTTTACCGCATAACAAATTTGACAGATAATCAGGAAGATGAACGCTTTAAGCAAATCAGACATTTACGCAGAAGTGATAAGGCAGAAAAATGTGGAAAAAGGAGACGGTAACGTGAGCGGTCAATGGCGGTTGATCCTGGCTCTGGCGGCCTCATTGGTGGTGGCTGTGTTTGCCGTGATTAATGTGGATCCGGTGCAGGTGGATTACCTGTTTGGCACAGCTGAATGGCCTTTAATCTTAATTATTATCGGTTCTGCTCTCTTGGGGGGTTTGATGATTGGCTCGGTGGGAATGTGGCGCATTTACAGGCTGCAGCAAGAGATTAAACAGTTGCGCCACAAAGCAGAGCATCATGAGCAGTCAAGCACGGACACCCCCTCTCCGTCAACCGGTCTGAAACGTCAGGAAGCCGGACAAGAAACCGAACAAAAGGATGAGCCGAAAGCATAGATCTTGCTGGCAAGGATGGACCGGTCAATCTTGGGCTAAACCTGGCTGGTTCAGGCTGTGCATCATTGAAACGGGCGGTCAAATATACGGCAAACCAGATGGAAAATGAGTTGGACAATTACACTTTCGAAACGTTGTTCAGCGTCAAAGTGGGCGAACAAACCTTGTACCAGCAAATGACCGCGACCATGGCTAAAATTGACCGCGGACAGATGGCCATGGAGGAAAAAACGGTTTCCTAGCAAGCTGACGGACAGATCTATGCCAGATATTTTTACCGGGATCAGACGATGTCCATCAGCAGTAATAATACAGGAGAGACCTACTATGTGTATGAATTTGGACATTAAGTGGATAAGAAGGCGCGCCGGGTGTTTGTCGATGGCCGGGAAGTGGTGCTGGCTCACAAGGAATTTGACTTGCTCCTGTTTTTGATGGAGCATCCCAACCGTGTTTTCAGCAAGGAGGCGTTGTTTGAACGGGTATGGGGGATGGATGCCTTGAGCGACGCCTCCACCGTGACGGTGCACATCGCCCGTATCCGTGAGAAAATCGAACAACACCCCTCCAAGCCCCAAAAAATTGAAACGGTGTGGGGATCAGGATACAGGTTGAGGGTGTGAACGGTATGTGCGTCTGCTGCTGGCTAAAGGCAACAGCCCGCATGAATATCAGCATGCCTGTCAGGCAAGGTTCAGCAATTGGGGACGGCCCAACCAGTAGCCTTGCCCTTTTGCAATAAGAACAGAAAGCTTTCTTTCTCCATCTTTTCCAGCCATACGTCAAGCGGTTGGGCTTCTTCCCACCATTGGAACGGTTGGGTTTTCGGAGGGCTTCCGTTTAACGCCTGGTCTTTCCGAAGTTTGATCAAGATATGATTGTCGGCCAGCCGGGGATTATGGGGCTGGAGAAGTTTGGCCAGTTGGAAAAGATCTTCCCTGGCTTTAAAATCAGCCATGAGTGACAAAGGCAAGGTTTGTTTGACCTCCCAGGAGAGGAGTGTCTCAAGCTGCGCCAGCAGATGGGCTGGCAAGGGGGTTTGACTCGTCAGTTGAATCTGCCCTCTGACAGGCAAACTTAAGGTTGGATGGCAACGCTGGCAGTCGTTCATGTTTCTCTTCCTTTCATGCGGGGCTCACGATGCTGTGTAACATCTTGCGGGAAATGGTTTACAAACGTTTACATATACTTGTATACTTTACCATCTATATCATCATTCGAGTTCTATCCTGCTAATTCCTGCTGTGGGGCAAATTTTTCTTTCTGGTTATTCATTGCAGTCGCAATGACATACGATGATGGATCCTATGCCTCCTATGCCTTTAGCGGCCCAAATCGTCAGGGGCATCGGCTTTTTGGAGCTGGTGTCATTTTGCGTCGCAGCAACGCTACCATCACCGGTTTAACGACTGCAGCGATGATCTGGGCTTCTGCCGGGATTGACATTGCCGTTAGTCCATAGTGCAGAATGACCGTTTGAACACATATAACATTCACTGGGAAAAAAGGGGTGGGATGTTGGTGCATGAAACGGCCTGCTAGAAAAATAGCCATGCTAACAGGGGATCTCTGTAAGACAGAGATCCCCTGTTACTGTTGAAAAGCGGATGGATCGTCATCCGGAGGAATGTTTCGGTTTTTGTTAGGTGGATTTACTTTTTTTGGGTATCCATTCAAAGATCTGTCCGGATTCAAAACTGGCCACCAGGCGTCTGAGCCAGTCATAATAGTTTAGCGAGTGCTCCAGTTTGGCTAGATCGCATTCGATTTTGGAACGTAAGGATTTATCAGTGCATTCCTGATACAGTTCGGTTAAGGCGGTGAAGGCTTGCCGCACCTGTTGTTCGTTGCTTTCCAACGCTTTTTTCCATTTGGTCCCGAACAAGCTGACAAAGGTTTGGTACCAGTCTTCTTCAACTTGGTATAAGTCTTTACGCACTCCTTTTTGCCAGATTTTGTGGACCATCTGTATTTCCTGCAGCGCCCGCACACCGGTGCTCATACTCGTTTTACTCATCCCCAGGGCCTCACACATTTCATCCAGCGTCATGGGCCGGTCTTCAAAATACATGATGCCGTACAAACGCCCTACACTGGGGGTGATGCCAAATAAGTGCATGTTCTGGGAAATGGTTTGGATCACTTTTTGCCGGACCTGGTGCCACCTTTGCCACTGTGTATGCGCTTGTTGTTCATTGCTCTGCATGTCAGGGGCCTCCCTCCAGCCGAAGCTGTTCATGGTTCATCGTTCGTTGTCTCACATTTGATTGTATCAAAGGGATCCTTTGATTCGCAAAGACATGCAGGATGAGCTGCTGGAGTTGCAGGCGCAGATGAAGAAAACGATTGTGTTTATTACGCATGATCTGGATGAGGCTTTGCGACTGGGAGACCGCATTGCGCTGATGAAAGACGGCCAGATTGTCCAGATCGGCACACCGGAAGAAATTTTGATGCACCCAGCCAATCATTATGTGGAACGCTTTGTAGAAGATGTGGATTTATCCAAAGTGTTAAGGGCGGGTCAAGTCATGAAGCGGGCGGAGGCGGTGACCTTGGGCAAGGATGGCTTGCGCGTGGCTTTAAAGCGCATGCAGGACCAAGGCCTGTCCAGCATCTATGTGATTGACCGCCACAAGGTGCTGGTGGGTGCGCTCACCGCAGACCAAGCCCTGCAAGCCTTAAAAGACGGGCAGACAGATATGGAAGAGATCATGATCCGCGAGATCCCCACGGCTGATCCCTCTACCCCTCTCTATGAACTCTTTGAACGGGTCTATGATACGGCCATTCCGCTGGCGGTCGTGGATGACAAACAGCGTTTGCGCGGTGTGGTTGTACGGGGGGCCATTCTGGCTGCGCTGGCCGGAAACGGGGGAAAAGCGGATGCTTAACTGGCTGAGTGAGGGCATCCCCCTTGGAGACTGGCTGGAAATGCTCGTGGAGTGGCTGAAGCAGTTTACCTTCTTCTTTGATGGGATAGACTGGATCATTTCGACGATATCCAGCAGCTTGGAAAGCGTGCTGTTTTTGTTCCCGGTATGGCTGCTCATCGGGCTTTTGGCCCTTTCTGTGTGGTGGAAAGCGAGAAGCTGGGGTTTGCCTCTGTTTATTGTGCTGGGTTTGGGACTGATTTGGAATCTGGGTTACTGGGATAATATGGTTTATACGTTGTCCCTGGTGTTAACCGCCGCCTTGATCTCTGTGACAGTGGGCATTCCTGCCGGCATTGTGGCCGCCAGAAAAGGGTGGATCAGGGAGCTTTTGACCCCTGTGCTCGATTTGATGCAGACGATGCCGGCCTTTGTCTATCTGATTCCGGCTGTATTTTTCTTTGGTATTGGCACGGTGCCAGGGGTGGTGGCTTCGGTGATCTTTTCTATGCCGCCGGTGATCCGCTTGACCATTCTGGGCATCCGGCAGGTTCCTGCGGAAATTGTGGAAGCGGCTGACGCCTTTGGTTCAACAAACTGCCAAAAGTTGTTCAAAGTCCAGCTGCCCTTGGCCAAGCAAACTATCATGGCCGGTGTCAATCAGACCATCATGCTGGCTTTGTCCATGGTGGTGATCGCCTCCATGATCGGGGCCCGCGGCTTGGGGCGTGATGTTTATCAAGCGGTGACCCAGAATCAGATGGGCAAAGGGTTTGAAGCCGGTTTGTGCATTGTGGTTTTGGCTATTTTGTTAGACCGCATCACCCAGTTGATGGGTCATAAACAACAAACTAAGAAAGGATGATGAACAGATGTTTGTGTGGCAAGGAAAACGTCGTTGGGGATGGTGGGTTGTTTTGATCAGTATGGCTGTGATTGCGGCTGGATGTGGAGCTGAAGAGGCGCCTGGTACAGAGGAAACAGGCGTTGACAGTGAGACAGAAGCCGCTGAGCCTGCTGCGGGAGGATTTGACCATATTACCGGTATTGATGCCGGAGCGGGGATTATGCAAGCAACCGAAGAAGCGATAGAAGCTTATGGTCTGGATATTGAGCTGGTACCCAGCTCCAGTGCGGCCATGACTGCGGCTTTGGCCTCCGCCATTGAAAATGAGGAGTGGATTGTGGTGACCGGGTGGACCCCGCATTGGAAATTTGCTGCTTATGATTTGAAGTATCTGGATGACCCGCTGGGTATTTATGGTGAAGAAGAAAGCATCCATACCTTGGTGCGCCAAGGGCTGGAGGAAGATCATCCCAGTGCGTATCAAGTGCTGGACAATTTTTACTGGACACCGGATGATATGAATCAGGTCATGGTGGACATGGCCCAGCATGGCTTGAGTGAAACAGAAGCGGCCCGGCAATGGATTGAGGCTAACCGTGAAGTGGTGGACAGCTGGATTGAGGGTGTGGAACCGGTTGACGGTGATCGGATTGAGCTGGTCTATGTCACCTGGGATTCGGAAATTGCCTCAAACAACGTGATTGCGCTTGTTCTGGAGGAAATCGGCTATGAAGTGGAATTAACACCGGTTGAAGCCGGAGTGATGTTTGCCGGGGTGGCTAGCGGAGAAGCCGATGCGATGGTGGCCGCTTGGCTCCCAGGCACCCATGCTGCTTATTATGAAGATTTCAAGGATGACCTGGTTGATTTGGGGCCCAATTTGGATGGAGCGAAAATCGGGTTGGTTGTGCCCACGTATGTAGATATTGACAGCATTGAGGAGATTCGTCCGCGGTAAAAGCAAGGCATCGTTCAAGGAAGGCATGTTTAGCCGGACACGAGTCACCTTGTCCAGGCTGGCTGGTTGCTTTTCGGTAAGACAGGATTGAAAAAGGCTGCCCGTTTTGACGGGCAGCCTTTGTTGGTACGCCCGGCATGGGTGCGTGACTATAGGGTGAACGTCCTTAAGCACGGTTAAATATAAAAGGAAAGCGATCAATAAAGCCTTCCGCAATACAGTGGAAGAGACCGGATACAGCGGGATGGAACTGTTTGGCCCCCAACAGCGCTGGAAAACACTGATTCATGCAGAGGACCGGTACAAGCTGCTGGAAGCTGAAAACAAGGTACTGCGGGGCCTGTCAACGCAAGTGGAAATTAGATTGAAACATCCGGAACAGGGTTTTAAGTGGTTTGCGGCACGTCTCAGACCCCTCAAAGATCAGGAGGGCAACGTCACGCAGATTGCTGCCCATTTTGTGGATATCAACGGTTTCAAACAAAAAGAGGAACAATTGCGCAAGATGGCGTATTATGATGAGCTGACCAGTTTGCCCAACCGGAAAATGCTCCATGTCCACCTGCAAAAAGTGTTGGCCAAATCACAGCGGCATCAACATACCTTTGCCGTGATGTTTATTGATATCGATGATTTCAAGCAGGTGAACGACACTCTTGGGCACGAAGCGGGTGACCAACTTCTGAAATTGATCGCCCGCCGCATGGAAGCCAGCATCCGTCAAGAAGATATTGTGGCCCGCCTGGCTGGTGACGAATTTGTGGCTGTCTTTGAAGAGGTGTCCCAGGAAGAAGTGAAAAACATTGCTCAACGGCTAATCCGCTCCGTTTCAGCGCCGTATCAGATTAAAGAACAGAAGACAAAGATCTCCTTAACGATTGGGGTCAGTTTTTATCCCAATCATGGCGAAGACTTGTTCACCTTGCTGGACCGGGCCGACCAAGCCATGTATATAGCCAAGAAAAAAGGAAAAAACCGTTTCGAATTATATGATGACAAATTGATGCAAGAACTGAAAGAAAGCGGAAAGTTATTGGAACAGTTTCTGCACTACTTTCGCAGGGAATACCGTAAACCTTGACTTCAACCTTCTCTGGATTGTGTCAGCTGCCAGATTGTGTCTCACACGCTACAATAGTAAGAAAGAGGAACATGTTTATCACATGATGAAGTATTACAACGCGAAAACCAATATTGCCATGGGAACCATGCTGTCCGCCATGGCCATGATTCAGTTTATGTTCAGTGAGCTCACCGGCTGGGTGATCGGTGTGGCTATAGCTTTTTTAGCGTTGGGCTTGTTTAATCTGATCATGGGCATCCGCCATTACCGGATGTATGCCCCAAAAGTGTACGCAGACACCAAGCATACCTGACCCTTTCTGCCGATAGGGGGATTGGATGTAGCGCGGTTAATCGTGATAAATCATTTTCACCGTCATGCCGCTGTCAACGACCAGATTTTGTCCCGTGATAAAGGCCGGCACCACTTGGGCGGGTTGCTCAAGTACCATTTTCTTGTTGAGTGGTTTAATCAGCCAATGTTAAACCGATTGACAATGGCCTTCAATTCTTGAGACTGTTGAGCTAACACTTGGGCTTCTGTGGCTAATGTTTGTACCACTTGTACTTGTTCGTCCATAGCTGTCGAGGTTTGGACGGCCGCTTGGGTAAATTCATCTCCGATTTCGCCTAAACCATCGATCAATTGATTTAACTCCTTGCATTCTGTTAACAATTGGGCCGCTTGTTGGTGATTCACGGCAATTTGGTCGCGGGTTTGCTGCACAATATGATAGAGTGCCTTAATGGATCGCCCGGTATCAGTCACCGCACTGACTCCCGACTTGATGGCTTCCACACTCTCATGCACTTCTTTCACGGTTTGATCCACCTCGTCTTTCGTTTTGGCCAAAATATCGATGATACTTTTGGCAAAGACAGATGTGGATTCAGCGAGATGACGCACTTGTTCAGCCACGACGGCAAAACCCTGCCCGGCTTCACCGGCACGGGCCGCTTCGATCGAGGCATTTAAAGCGAGCATGTTGGTCTGTTTAGCGATATCTGTTATCGCTGATACTTTGGATAACACTTCCCCTGCGTCATGTGAAACCCGCTCAATCATGCGAGCCGTATGATTGACGGTCTGCTCAACACGCCTCATCTTGTCCTCAGTTTCTTGGACGTAGCGGCTGCCTTGATTGGCGGTGGAAAATGCATCCTCTCCTAACTGCAGCGCGTGTTGAGTGTTAAGTCTTGTTTTTTCAATGGTGGCTTGGACATGAGCAATCATCTGTTTGGCCTGTTGCAGGGAAGCCAGCTGCGTTTCAGCTCCCGCCCGGAACGCTTCTGTCACAGTCTGTAAGTTTTGAAAACTGCTAGACAGCTCTTCAGCTTCCTGAGCCTGGGCTTGGCTGATTCGTCCCGTTTGATCAGCGGCAGCAGCCAGTTCGCTCACGATCGTCTTGAGACCTAAAGTCAGCTTATTCAATTCTAAACCGATTTGTTGAAACCGGTCTCGGGAATGTTGCTCCAGTGTGACGGTTAAATTTCCCGCTGAAATCTGTTTGCTCAACTTTAGCCACTTGTCCACCTGACGGAAAATATGCCGGACCACGACATAGGCGCCGGCACCGCCTGCCAGCAAACCGCTTCCTGTCAGCACGGCCACTGTTGACGTTTCGACGCCCAGAGCAGCAGCTGCGCCACCCGCTGCCACAGCGGGAAACAAACCGGCTGTCCAAATCAGAGGAGCCAGAAAAGGACGGTGCACAATTCGCCCAAGACGCAAGTTGTAATGGCGGCCCCTGCCACGCACAATGGGGCAGGAGGCATCGATCAGCCTCTCTTTTGTGTCCCGCTCGTAAAGTTGGATCAGTCCTGTCTCCGTCCGGGCCGCTTTAAGACCGACCGGATCGTTGAATAAAAGACCTTCCCGCAAACGGTTGGTATGAACCAACGCTCTTCCGTCCCGGTCCACCACCAACAAATATTCCTCAAATTGCAAATGTTCGTCCAATATTTGGCGCACCTTGTCGCTCACTTCTGAAAATTGATGGACGTCCTCTAACACCGGTTTCAGTTTGGCAGCAATTTTTTCGGCGCGCTTTAGCGCCTGTCTGGCTCTTTTCTTGCTGAGCAAGGCTTGGTCATTCACCTGACATGCCCCCTTCGCTTTTCATGCTTTTCTCTGGTCTGAGAGATCTCAATTCATGGGTGTTTAGGCAAAAACAGATCCTCAATAATATTAATCGTCAGATGGCCCGTCTAATTTAATAACCATGAACGATCTGTTATATAAATCGGCCATCAGATTGACACCCAAAATCGTACGACAGATATGCTAGAATAGAGAGCAGAGGTGATCCACATGGCCCAACAGAATAAACTGGCCAGAACCTTAGTGCTTTTTACTGCCATTTTTGCCGTTTTGATCGTGCTGTTGATTATGATCAACCGGATCACGGCTAATTCTCCGGAGAATATCATGACAGATATGGCACCGCCGGTTGAGGGACAACCCCTGTACGGAGACCCTGAAGCCAAGGTCAATATCATTGTGTTCAGCGACTATTTGTGTCCCGCCTGTAAAGTATGGCATGAGCACATTTTTCCCCGGTTGAAAGCCGGTTATGTTGAGGACGGAACAGCCAACATCGTGCATATTAATACTTTGTTTCATGGCGAACAGTCGCTGCTGGCCTCCTTGGCGAGTGAAGCAGCCTGGGCTCAGGATCAAGAAGGATTTTGGGCGTTTCACGATGCGTTATATGACCATCAGCCAGCTGAACACAGTGAGACAGCCTGGGTGACCGCAGAACTTCTGTTGGAGATTGCCGAATCGGTTCCTTCGCTCAGTGCGGCCCAGCTGATTGAAGATGTGCTGCAACAGACGTTCCTGCCGGAGGTGGAAGAGGATATGCGGCTGGTTCGGGACTATCAAATTCAATATACGCCCAGCGTGATGGTGAATAATGTTTTATTGGCTGATCCATTTGATTATGATGAGTTGGTGAACGTGATTGAAAGGGCGTTAACAGAGGAATCTTCTTAAGTGAGGAAAGTGGGCGACCGGGCCAGTGCCGGCCGGCAGGCAAACATGGTGAACATAACCAAGGAAAGGAACCAGGGAAAGGAGGTGCTGCCGTGTCCAAAGACAGCCTTTCCCACTCAACCTGGCCTGCTTATACCCTTTATCTGGCCTGGCTGGTAGCTGTTGTGGCTACGCTAGGCAGTCTGTATTTCAGTGAAGTGCGGGGATTTGTGCCTTGTGAATTGTGTTGGTACCAGCGCATTTTCATGTACCCGTTGGCCGTGATGCTCGGCATTGCCGCCTATCGTGGGGATGCGGGGATCAAAGTGTATGTTTTGCCTCTGGCCATGGCAGGGGGATTGATCTCCTTGGTGCATTATTTACAACAGAAAGTGCCCGCTTTGGGGGCCATTGCTTTGTGTACCCAGGGAGTGCCTTGCACGGCCGTTTATATCAATTGGCTGGGCTTCATCACCATTCCCTTTTTGGCTCTGATGGCGTTTGGTGCCATTACCATTTTGATGCTAGTGACGCCAGGATCAAAAACTGCCTGTTCCAGGCCTGAGATGTTGCGGCATTGATGAGAACACTGGTGCTGGCCAAGAACGGAATTGGAACCATCACATACCACACACATGGTCGGTCTTGCATTGATCGGCGTTAGCGCTGAAAAACAATGACCCGGTTTTTGCCTTGCTGTTTGGCGGCATACAGGGAACGGTCAGCCTGCTGAAACAAATGGTCCACCGATTTGTGCGGATCGTCCTGGGACCAGCTAGCCACCCCGCAGGAGACCGTGACACTCGGACTGCTGTAACGTTCCACTTTGCCTCTGATCCGTTCGGCTACCCGCACAGCCTCGCAAAGACCCGCACCGGGCAGATAAACGGCCAGCTCTTCTCCTCCCCACCGGGCCGGGATATCATCAGGGTTCCTGGGCTTTGTGCACCGCATCCAATATCGGACAGTCATGTCTATTGAATCGTTTGTCAAGGGCGCTTGGCGAGGATGAAGCCACCACTTGATAGGCCCGTTCACCGGTTATATACAGCAGAAAGTGTACACTTTGCGGAGCAAATATTTCTTTAATTTTGGCCACGGTGTATTGGATGCTATGCTGGACATCAAGCTGTCCATGTAACTGTTGGGCGGCCTCATTGATCAGTTGCTGTTCCTTAAGCAGCCCTTGCAATTGATGGTACAGCCGGACTCTTTCTACCGATTTCCCCAGCGCTTCAGCCAGAGAAACGATCATGTCCAGCTCCGTTTGGATACTGTCCCGATTTTCAAAAAAACCGATTTCCAATAAACCATAAGTGCCCTGTTTTCCTTTAACGGGGACGTAAACTGTGCAGCCATCCTCTGATGTGTCAATTTTTACCTTTCCGTGCAGAAAAGCTTGATGAGCCAGTTGCAGAGGCCTCTGATGCACATCAAGCAATTTAACCGGCACATCAGCTTCCACTTCCTGGGAGGACCAGAGCGTCAGGTCTAAAGCAGGATAAAATTGCCGAAATGCATTTACAAATGTGGTAACGAAAAGGAGTGTGGGCACTTGCTGGTTGCTGTTACAGTCACTTTGTTTGTGCTTCAAATCTTGCTGTGGATGTCCATAGCCATCAAAAGGATGTGGGAAAAATGGCTGGCCACCAGGGAAGCAGAGTGGAAAAAGCGGCTGCAGGCTTTGCTGGATTTCGTGCAACAGAGTGAGACCGCGCTGCCGCGCTATAAAATTCGCAAGCGGCATGAGGCCCTGTTCATGGCCCGTGAGTTGAGCAAAACGGTTCGTGAGATGACGCCGCAGATGCGCCGCAAGGTTGGATATGTGGCCGATCACCTTTTGTCACCTTGGCTGGGGCAAGAGCTGGAAAGGGGCCGGTGGGCCAGCAAGTTGAATGCCCTTTATTATATGGAGGATCTCGGTCTGAAAAGTTTGGCTGATCAAGCCTGGCGCGTGGCGCAATCTGCCCATGGACAAGATGAGCAGCTGGCTGAACAAGCTTTACGGGCTTTAGCAAAGATAAAGGATCACAGAGCCTTGGCCATTTTGTTAAGGGATGAACATTTTCCGCCCTATTTTTATCTTGATCTGTTGCGGCGTTACAGTCCGCTTCATCTGTCTGACCTTAAGCGGGTCTGGAACAGTCACGCCAAAATGAGAAGGGGATTGGTGTTGACGCTGCTTGAGCATCAACAGCCCTGGGAGCAAGAGTTGCTCAGGCAAGCAATGGATAGCGAAGAGCTGGATATTCGTTTGGCCGCATTAAAGGTACTTGCCACGAGACCTGAACTGTGTCCGCCTCATGGCCAGCTGGACCGTTTTTTGCACAGCCCCCATTGGCAGGAACAGGCCCGGGCGGCCTATTTGATTGGCCAGCTGGGTTGGGATCACTATTTGCCGGACCTGGTAACACTGCTTCAGCATAAGATGTGGTGGGTCCGCTACAGAGCCGGGGAAGCGTTGGTAAAGCTGATGGATGCTGCTGAACAATCTTATTGGAGCAGCCGGGTGACAGACCGCTATGGAAGGGACATGCTCCAACACTGGCTCACGGTGTACCGCTGATGCATCACCATTCTTCAATGAAGTTTTTGCAGCGGACGTGAAGTGCGCATTGTGACATAGACAGCTTCAGCCTTGTTCCGTCAACCCTTTGCGCTCCATTTCCCCCCATGTTGATTCTCCGAGCCAAGCCTTGTACTTTCCTTCCAAGCGGACAGCCAACAAAAAGGGACGGTACCACAGGGATTCGCTCAACGCCCACAGGTAAAGATAAAACAACTGGCTCAGCCGGCGGTGACGGTGTGAGGTCCATTCGGTCAACAACAATGCCAAGGAACTGAGAAATGAACCGATGGCAAAGGTGGCCAGCATCCACAGCAAAAACAGCGCTGACTGTCCGGAATCGGTGATCCACAGCACGAGGAAAGCAATTAAACCGAGAACTTCAACAATAACGGATAACCATTCCACCAAAAAATAGAAGGGCATGGCGATCAGGCCCACTTTGCCATAACGGGGATTGAACATCATGACTCGATGCCGCCATAAAACCTCGGTCAACCCCTGATGCCAGCGGCGTCGTTGGCGGCGCAACACCCGCAGGGAGTCTGGCGCTTCTGTCCAACAGACAGGATCGGCAATGTAGATGATACGGTGGTTCCCTTGTTGCTCCTTAATCAGACGATGAAGACGCACAGTCATTTCCATATCTTCAGCAATCGTATCTGTGGCAAATCCTCCTGCCCGAATCACCCATTCTTTGTTAAACACCCCGAAGGCACCGGACACAATCAGCAAGGAATTTAATCGGCTTAAAGCGATGCGGGTCAGCAAAAAGGCCCGTATATATTCAATCACTTGCATGATTAAAACTGGTTTTGTGGGCAGGCGCTGTTCAATGACCGCTCCATCCCGCACCACCGAACCATTGGCAATACGGACTGTGCCTCCAGTGGCAATCACGCCTTGTGGGTCACGAATGATCGGCAACATGGTTTTGACCAGCGCGTCCTTGTCCAGGAGACTGTCTGCATCGATGCAGCAGAAATAGGGGTAACTGGAACAATTAATCCCGGCATTGATGGCGTCAGAACGGCCACCGTTCAGTTTGCTGACCACCACCAGCTCTGTCAAGTTTCTTGAACGGTAAACCGCTTTGACTCTCATACAAGCCAGGCGCATGTGCACCGGTCTTTCTACCTCGTACAGGTCAAAATGTTTTTTCAAGACGGCCAACGTTTGGTCGGTGGAACCGTCATCCACAACGATGATTTCTTTCTCGGGATAGTTGACTTGGCGCAAAGAATGAACGGTTTGGACAATCCCCCGCTCTTCGTTATAACACGGGACAATAATGGAGCATGGGAAAACTTCCATATCCTGCAACACATCTTCTACCACCTGCCGCCGGTCAACCCCATGTTCTTTGCGGACGGCACCTATTGCCAGGCTGAACAAGCCCAGCTGCATCAGCACAACCAGAAACAGATAAGTACTGATCACATATAAACTGGTATTGAGTATCCCCTCAAACATGCCAGTAACAAAGATTTCCTCTCCCTCTGAAATATGTCGTCACCCATTCCCGGGTCTGGGCTAATAATTGTAGCGGCGGTGGCCAGCATGTCACAGCCGTGACTTGAGCAGGTTTTGCAGCTTCATGGCCTGGCTCATATCTCCTTGTATTTTCAGTTTGCCGGTCATAAACGCGGTTACTGGATTAAGTTGTCCATTCATCAGTTGGTGAAACGTCTGGTCAGACAGCTGGACCGTGCAATCGGGCTGATAAGGACATCCTTCAGCCAGTACCGCTTTTTTATTTTCCACCTTCACTTGATAAGATTGGCCGGAGACATTAAACTGATAGACAGTGTTCAGCCCGGCGAGTGTTTCCGGAGACTGATTGGCCCGCTGGACAACCGACTCTAATACAGCATAGACGGACATGGACTCCATCCTCCCTCAACAATATCATTAATTTTGGCATCATTTTGTACTATATACCAAAGCAAAAGAAGAGTAAAGCGATCAGGCTTTGGATCTCGGTCATCACTATGATTTGGAGCATTTCAAAAAAGAGACCCAGCAAGTTGTTATGCGCATATTGTCTGGTTGTTAACGAGCAACACGATTTAAAAATATCCATCTGCTGCCACTGGTCTCCGGCTACAAGCGCTTGATATCTGGACTGATCCAGTTCCACACAGACGGCATCGGGCTGTTCTGTTTCAATCACTTGTTGCACCTCTTGGACACTGTGACGGGAAATATGGGCGGTGGCCACCAAAATGATCTCTTTGTTTTCCCAGGTTATTTTGTGGACGTTCGTGTGCACGTGCTCCATTGGATCGTTTCCTTTTTCATTTCTGCTTTTTCTTCCAGTGTTCATTAATCATGCGGTTTAAGGCATGATTGATTCCCACTACAGTGTCCACTGGCAAGACAAAGGCAATGCCTTTCCCCGGTTTGTTCAATTCCGCTTCGTCTAGGATGCGTTCGAGTACCTGCTGGGTCAGCTCCCGGTTGATCAGGGTGAGCACCACCTCTTTTTCAGGTTCAATCAAGATGTTAAACAACTTGGCATGTTCATGAATACCGGTTCCCCGACCGGAAAGAATGGTTCCTCCCTCGGCTCCTGCTTTCCTGGAAGCTTCCACCACAGTCTCCGCATGTCCTTTGTTGACGATGGTGACGATCAAATCATACACAATTGGTGTTTCTGTCATCCGGTTTTGTTCCTCCTTGTGCGTTTTTGCCCGTTCCCCCGGTTTTGGCCCGCTGGTTGACTGGGAGAGATGGCAGATGCCCCCCACCTGTGTGGTATCGATCACAAAACCGATACCTTTTCCCGGTTTGTTTAAGTCGGCCGCTTCAACCACCGCTCTAAGCACGCTGGCCACATAGGGCTCAAGCACAATCATGACGATGATTTCTTTCTCCGGCTCAATCTCTATGCCCCAAAAACGGGCTTTTTCACGGATGCCTGTACCTTTGCCAAACAGTGTGGTGGCCCCTTCTGAGCCGGCTTGTTTGGCCGCCTTGACCACTGTAGATGCTTGTCCCTTTTTGACAATGATGACGATCAGTTTACAGTTCACGTCCAAGGTCGCGTTCATTTTCCCTCTCCTTTCTGCGATACAGAAGTCCCAAGACAAGCACGGTCAGAATGGGGGCCAGTGCAACCAGGGCAATCATGCCGAAACCGTCCATCAACGGGTCCCTGCCTTCAGTGACCGAGGCCACCCCCACCGAGATGGCCAGAATGAAGGTGACGGTCATCGGACCGGTTGCCACCCCGCCGGAATCGAAGGCAATAGCCACAAAATTTGGCTTGGAAAAATAGATGAGCACCAATACCAGTATGTAGCCGGGAAGAATAAAGTACCAAAGCGGAATGCCAGCCAAGATGCGGAACATGGACAAGGCAATGGACAAGGCGACACCGAGTGACAGGGTATACAGCATCACTTTTTGGGGAATGTAACCGCCGGACACTTTTTCTACTTCATGATTTAAGACGCGGACGGCCGGTTCGGCAAATGTGGCCACAAACCCCAGAATAAACCCCAGGGGAATCAGTATCCAGGCATGGTCCACAGCACCCAGACTTTCACCCATGCGCTCCCCGGCAGGAAAGAAACCCACTTTGACACCTTGCAGGAACAGAGCCAGACCCAAAAAGGCGAGAATCAGGCCTTTGATCACATCTTTCATTTTCTTCGTGGGTAGCTTGAGGAAAAAGATTTGAAAAAATAGAAAGAAAATGATCAGCGGGATCAGGGCCAGAGCGACTTCGATTAGTATATCTCCAAAACCAGTAAATATGTTGATGTCCATTATCCGTACATCACCCCTAACAGCATCACGGCCAGAATGGGACCGATGGAAGCCAGCGCCACAAGGCCGAAACCATCAGCGGTGGAGGATTTGCCTCCCAAAACAGAGGCCACACCGACGCCCAAAGCGAGGATAAATGGCACGGTCATCGGGCCCGTGGTCACGCCTCCCGCATCAAAGGAGATCGGGATAAATTGGGGGGGTGTAAAAGCAGCCAGCACAAACACCAGACTGTATCCCCCTGCCAGTAAATAGCTGAGCGGAATTCCCAGTATGGTGCGCAACATGGCCAAGCCGACAAACAGGCCCACTCCCAGCGCAACCGAGTAGATCAACACACGGCTTGAAATTTCCCCGTTAGAGACAAGATCGACTTGCATGGCTAAAACCCGCACATCCGGTTCAGCCACTGTCACGACAAAACCAAGCAAAAAACCGAAAAAAACGATCAGCGGCACGCGTCTTGTTTGGGGCAAGGCGGCACCGATGGCTTCGCCGACCGGCAACAGACCAATATGCACGCCCAATAAGAACAGGGCTAAACCCAAAGTGACCATGACAGCGCCTATCAGAAACTGAACAAACAGCTCCCAGGGCAGCCAAATCAGGGTGAATTGCAAGATGATAATCACCACCGTTAATGGCAAGACGGCATACACCACTTCACTAAAGGTGTCTTTCACGTTTTGCATGTTGTCACTGTTCTCCCCTCATCAAAATGGCTCCGGCTTACGGCACCTCTTTAGACATTATCTTCATTATAATGGATCAAACAGACGGCTGTAAATGAACGGCCGTATCTACACGCACGGAGGAGGACACAGCTGGCGTTTTTTCCTGTCATCCTGAGCGCGTAAAAAGACCGGTCTTTGCTATCTGTGGCAGAAAGACCGGTCTTTTTACGGGGGTTGAGCCCCAGTCTCATCCTGGGCGTCGTAATTAATGTTAACTGAAGCGATATTCATTACTAGTTTACTCCTCGTCTTTAATTGGGATAAACCATGAACCTAAAGGTGTGCGGTCAATATGGACGCGAAGGCTATGTTTCTTAATCTCCCGCTCCAAATGAAAAGCAACTTCTGTTGACTCTGTATAAGCAGAATATCCGTTTTTAAGTTGTTCAAGTTTTGCTTTTGCCAGATGTTTACGACTGATAACCAATATATATCCTCCTTTCCTTACATTACAATTTAAAATACCGTACATTTATTGTACATAAAAAAAGCGCGCGAGGCGAGGGGTTTGTATGAAGTTCCACAAAATGTTCATGCTTATGCAAAATATCATCTCTAATGCCTGTACACCTAAAAATGATGGCACTAACTCATTTTATGCACGGAAATTTTAAAGGTGATGGTCGTATGAATAATCATGGAGTGGAGTTTCACTTCATATTCATCATTGGTTTCAAATTTGATCGTTTTGCCATCAATCAGCCTGGCGTGGGTCTCGGCTGTTTCTGCCACGGATTGGACAGAATAGCCCTCTTTAATCAAGTACTTTAACTCTTCACGCAAGCGCTCGATAATGTCCGTGGCGGTGAAGCCGTCAATCTCCTCCTCGTTGACAATGACAATTTCTATTTTTTTAACCGAGATCTCTTCCTGATTCTGTTTGTTGAGATCCTCTGCTTTCTTCTCCAGATAAGCCACTTCATCCCGCAGATCTGTCAGTTCAAGTGCGAGGCGGCGGTTTTCGAACAAGATTTTGTCCAACATGTGGGCGTGCTGGTAGTGAAAGATCAGGGCGCCCATAACCATCCCTAATATGAAGGAGACGAGCAAACGGCCCCAGGTGCGAGTTTGGGCTGGATGGGGGGGCTTCATTGGATATCCCCTATCATCCAGCGGATAAGCAGGCTGGCCGTATGAGCACCGAAAAAAGCACTGCCGATGTAGAGCAGATGTTTCACCATTTCGCCGTAGTATTCATTGAAGACGCCCTTTTCAATCGCGGTAATGGTGTCAAAGGTGCCCCCGATCGCGGCGACAAGGGCCCAGATCTTTAGCTTATCCACATGATTTTGCACCCAGTTCATAGGGGGTTCACCCACGAGAAAAGCGCCTAATCCGCCAATGAGACACCCGCCGAGCAAAACCCCAAAGGCGACAAAATAGTCAATGATCATCATGGAGACCAGGCTTCTCATCTCCTCGTTCACTCGTCTCACGTCCTTTTTAAGTCTTTTTGCGTGGGTGTTCAAACCGTGTCATATCTATATATATGGACGGGAAAAGAAAGATATGACAGGCCCGGGTGACGGCGTGAGACGGAAGCTTAAGCAGCCTGAAGCATCGAGGCTAACCGGCCGTGTTCTTAACATGCTTTCAGACCAGAACGTATTTAGCCAAGAAACGGGCGATACCGTCATTATCATTATCCAGTGTGACGACATCGGCCACTTCTTTAATCTGCTTGATGGCATTGCCCATGGCTACGCCGCAGCCGGCAAACTGGAGCATTTCCACGTCGTTGTCTTCGTCTCCAAAGGCGATCACATTTTCAGGGGGAATGTTCAGGGAGTGGCACACTTTTTCCAAACCGACGGCTTTATTAATGCCAGCCCGGATAATTTCAATCACGTGCCAGGGCGCTGCCCATTGGCGATGGTCGACCACCTCGGCATGGTGGTCGCTCAAATACTGGCGCAGCTGGTCAACATGGTGTTCATAGGGATGAATGAGTACGGATGTGGGCTTGGTGTGTATCACCTGGGGCAAGGTGTTCACATCTACCGGCGGGTCGAAGAAAGTTTGCATGATAACTTCGTCGTGTTCCTTGAGATAGACTTCATCCATTACTTCAATCATGATATTTTTGACGCCAAATTTTTCTGCTGTACGAAGCACGTCTTGGGCAACATCAAGGTCGAGGGGCGTATGGAAGAGTCCCCAGCGGGGATCGTGTGGATGGTGGACCAGCGCCCCGTTAAAATTGACAATGGGAGTATCCAGGTTTAATTGGTCATAGTAGGCTTTGCTGGACCGGAATGGCCGGCCGGTGGAAATGACCACATAATGGCCCTGGCTGGCAGCCTGTTGTAAAGCGTGCTTGGTTTTGGGGGAAATCTGTTTTCTGCTGGTCAGCAGTGTGCCATCCAAATCAACGGCAATGAGCAGAGGCTGTTTTGGCATAGTACCTTCAACCCTTTTTTGATATGATTAAAGCATGGAATGGACGTTTTTTTCAGTTACACAGTTGGACTGAGATGATGTATTTTACCTATTATAACGGATTTTGGCTTGGATGGAAAAGTGTTTGCCGGCTTTCTCTGTGAGAGGGGATGGAAGATGCAGCACACAGATTTTGTCCATCTGCATGTCCATAGTGAATACAGCTTGCTAGACGGGGCCAGCCGCATTACTGAGCTGGTTAAGGAAGCAAAACGGCTGGGCATGAAGGCGCTGGCTCTGACCGACCATGGGGTCATGTACGGCACCATTCCGTTTTACAAGGCATGTCAGGCGGAAGGCATCAAGCCGATAATCGGGGTGGAAGTGTATGTGACCAACAAGCCGTTGGATGAGAAGGTGAAAAAAGGGGAAGAGCATTTGTACCATTTACTGCTTTTGGCCGAAACATATGAGGGCTATCAAAATTTGATGAAGCTCTCCACCAAGGCCCACCTGGAAGGCTTTTATTATAAGCCGCGGGTAACCAAGCACTGGCTTCGTGAATATCACCGGGGACTGATTTGTCTCAGCGGCTGCCTGGCCGGAGAGCTGCAACAAGCGCTTTTGGCTGGTGACGTCGAACGGGCGAGAGCAGTTGCTTTGGAACATCGGGACATCTTTGGCCGGGATCACTACTTCATTGAATTGCAGGATCATGGATTGCCTGAACAGAAAAAGCTGAATCCCCGTCTCATCCGCTTGGCCGAGGAACTGGATATCCCTCTGGTGGTGACCAATGATGTCCATTACACCCGGGCAGAGGATGCGGTGGCCCATGATTGCTTGCTTTGCATCGGAACTGGCAAAAAAATACAGGATGATCACCGTCTCAAATTTCCCTCCCCAGAGTTTTATTTGAAAAGCGGGGAGGAAATGGCCCAATTGTTCCCCCACCTTCCCCAGGCCTATGAGAATACGCTGCGCATTGCCGAGCGTTGCCAGGTGGAGATCCCTTTGGGTCAGGAGATTTTGCCGTCTTATCCGGTACCCCAGGGAATGACCGCTATGGGCTACCTGCGCCAAAAATGTGAAGAAGGCCTGCAAGAACGCTATGAGATCATTACGGATGAGATCCGCAAGCGGCTTGACTATGAGCTGGAAGTGATCGGTCAGATGGGCTATGCCGATTATTTCCTCATCGTCTGGGATTTTATGCGCTTTGCCCATGAACAGGGAATCATTACCGGGCCGGGGCGGGGATCCGCTGCCGGCAGTTTGGTGGCTTATGTGTTAAAAATCACCAATGTGGACCCGATCAAGTATAATTTGTTGTTTGAACGCTTTCTTAACCCCGAGCGGGTCACAATGCCTGATATTGATATTGATTTTTCCGACCGGCGGCGGGACGAAGTACTCCATTATATCGTAGAGAAGTATGGAAAAGACAGGGTGGCCCAGATCATCACCTTTGGAACGCTGGGAGCCCGGGCCTGTGTCCGTGATGTGGGGCGTGTGCTGGGGCTTCCCGTTCCCGTGGTGGACCGTGTGGCCAAATGCATTCCGGCTGGTCCGGGCATGACGCTGGACAAAGCGCTGGCTTCCTCCGCAGAACTGCGGCAGATGATGGAGGAAGATGAACAGGTACGTCAGCTGATCTTAATGGCCAAGCCCTTGGAAGGTTTGGCCCGGCACACTTCCATCCATGCTGCAGGGGTGGTGATCAGTGAAAAGCCGCTCACCCATTATGTTCCCTTGCAAGAAGGACAGGACGGCATTCCGCTCACCCAGTATCCCATGGAAGATTTGGAAGCCCTGGGTTTGTTAAAAATGGATTTACTGGGCTTACGCAACTTGACCATGCTGGAAGAAATATTGCGGATTATCAATCACGGCCGCCGGGAAGATGAACGCTTGACGCTGGATGATATTCCCTTTGATGATGAAGCGACATTCCGTTTGTTAAGTGAAGGGGACACCGCTGGGGTCTTTCAGCTGGAGTCGGATGGAATGAGGAGCGTGCTGAAACGGCTCAAACCCACAACATTTGAAGATATTATCGCTGTTTTAGCTTTATACCGGCCCGGTCCTATGGATAACATCCCCTTGTTTATCCAAGCGAAGCACGGCAAAACAAAGATTGAGTATCCCCATCCCGACTTGGAACCCATTTTAAAAGACACCTATGGCATCATTGTTTATCAGGAGCAAATTATGCAGATTGCTTCTAAGATGGCGGGGTTCAGCCTGGGTGAAGCCGATTTGTTACGCCGGGCCGTGGGTAAAAAGAAGCGGGATATTTTAGAAAGGGAGCGGGATCATTTTATTAAGGGCTGTCTGGCACGGGGGTACGAACAGGAGGTAGCGGAACATGTTTACGATCTGATCGTCCGTTTTGCCGATTACGGGTTTAACCGTTCCCATTCTGCCGCTTACGCTGTCATCGCCTACCAATTGGCCTATTTCAAGGCCCATTATCCGGTCGCTTTTCTGGCTGCACTCCTGTCCATGAACCTTTCCTCCCCTGAAAAAGTGGCTGACTATTTGCATCAGGCAGCCAAACGGGGCATTAAAGTGCTGCCACCTTCGGTGCTGCACAGTGAAGAGGGGGTCACGGTGGAACAGGGTCACATCCGCCTGGGCTTGAGTGTGATCAAGAATGTGGGGGCGGCCGCTGTCCGGGAAATTAAGCAGGCCAGGCAGGAGGGGCCGTTTAGAAATGTGCTCGATTTTTGTCAACGGGTCGATTTACGCATATGTAACCGCCGGGTGATCGAGGCGCTCACCCTGGCAGGGGCACTGGATGAGCTGGGGATGCACCGGGCACAGGTGCTGGCCAATTTAGATGAGATATTGGACATGGCTGAAAGGGCACAAGGGTTAAAAGCCAGCGACCAGCTGTTCTTTTTTGCCGATGAACTGCCTGATGATTACACCTGGCATGAAGTGACGCCTTTTTCCGCCCATGAGCAGTTAAAATATGAAAAAGAGGTGCTGGGTTTTTATTTATCCGGCCATCCATTGGATGCTTACCGCGATCAGGTGAAGCGCTTTGGGGTTATCCCCCTCCCTGAGCTGCTAGAGACACCACAAGGGAAGCGGGTGCGCACTGTTGGCTATGTGTACCGGGTCAAAAGGATCACCACGAAAAAAGGAGAGGCGATGGCTTTTGTCCAATTAGAAGATCAGGGCGTAGAAATGGACACTGTCGTTTTCCCTCAAGTGTTTGCCAAAGAGCCTACTTTGTACAGGGAGGACAATCTGCTTTTGGTGGAGGGCAAACTGGAGGAACGGGAAGACCGCAAACAGTTGATCATCACCCGCGCCGTTGACCTGACTAAACTGGAGCCCCAAAAGCAGCAAGATCAGCTTGTGAAGGAGGATGCCTGTCAGCTCTTTGTCAAGATCGCCCCTGAAATAGAAGAAGGCGGAAAATTAAAGGCTTTGGAAGCATTGTTACGCCAGCACGGGGGGAAAACGCCAGTCTATTTGTTCTATGAGCGCCAGCGCAAAACCATCCGCTTGGGGGAGAGTTACCATGTTCAGTTAAGCGAAACCTTACTGGACAAGCTAAAAACCCTCTTAAACGACCCAGAAGCGGTTAAGGTCAGAAGAGTGTCCCCGCCCCGGTGAAGTTAGAAGCAGGTGTTAAAAATAGCTGTTGTACTCTGTTTACACTTATTCTCCATTTGTTATAATGAAAATCAAGTGATCAGTTTCGATAAGGAGCGTGAAACGATGCCCACCATCAGGGAAGAGTCCTTGCATTTGCACCGTCAAAACAGGGGGAAACTGGCGGTTAAATCCAAGGTACCTGTGCGCAATGCCAAAGATTTGAGTTTAGCTTATTCGCCAGGGGTGGCAGAACCTTGTAAAGAGATTTTCGATAATCCGGAAGCGGTTTATGAATATACCATGAAAGGAAATGCGGTTGCCGTTGTATCTGATGGAACGGCTGTCCTCGGCTTGGGCAATATCGGGCCGCGGGCAGCGCTGCCTGTGATGGAGGGAAAAGCGGTCTTATTCAAATCATTTGCCGGTGTCGATGCCTTTCCTATTTGTTTAGATACGACGGATGTGGATAAAATTGTAGAGACGGTAAAATTATTGGAACCGACCTTTGGCGGGGTCAATCTGGAAGATATTGCGGCTCCCAATTGCTTTGAAATTGAAGAACGCCTCAAACGGGAAACGAATATTCCTATTTTCCATGATGACCAGCATGGCACAGCGATTGTGACCCTGGCCGGACTGGTCAACGCCTTAAAAGTGGTTGGTAAAGAACTGTCCCGTGTCAAGGTTGTCATCAATGGTGCCGGTGCAGCTGGCATTGCCATTATCAAGCTGTTGTATCGCATGGGCGTGCGGGATATGATTTTATGTGACTCTAAAGGGGCTATTTACGAGGGACGTCCCTATGGGATGAATTCCATTAAAGAGGAAGTGGCCAGAATAACCAACCGCCACTTTATAAAGGGCGCATTAAGCGATGCCATCCGCGAAGCAGATGTGTTTATCGGGGTTTCTGTGGCCGGAGCTCTCACGAAAGAGATGATTAAATCGATGAATGAGGACCCAGTTATTTTTGCCATGGCCAATCCGGTGCCTGAAATTATGCCGGATGAAGCTTTTGAAGCGGGGGCCAAAGTAATGGGCACCGGCCGTTCCGACTTCCCCAATCAAGTGAATAACGTTCTGGCTTTCCCCGGCATTTTCCGGGGTGCCCTGGATGTCTACGCTACGCATATTAACGAGGAGATGAAGGAAGCAGCGGTATATGCTATTGCAAACTTGATTAGTGATGATGAATTATCGGCCGACTATGTGATTCCGGCTCCGTTTGACCCCCGGGTGGCTCCCGCTGTGGCTGCGGCTGTGGCCAAAGCGGCAATGGAAACAGGGGTGGCCAGACGCCGGGTTGATCCTGAAAAAGTGGCCCAGAAAACCAGGGCACTGGCCATGATCGAGGGCTAACCAACTGTGTGTTGATAAAACAAGGAGGACAAATCGGCAATGTGGACGGTCATTTATATTGCACCCAGTGCCAAAATAGCTGAAAAAATTCAAGATCGTCTGACCGAAGAAGGTTTTCTGGTGAAAGTGAGATCAATCCAGCATGGCAAACAGTATGAAGTCCTTGTACCTGAAAGTGAACTTGATGATGTGCGTGAAGCACTGGCTTACATCTTACAATCCTAAACATGCTTAACATGTGAGGTGTTCATGTGTTAAAGGATCTGTTTTCCAAACGTCGCAGGTATGCCACCATCCTGTCTGAGCAAGCAAAAAAAGAGATTCCGGAAGGGTTAATGACCAAGTGCAAGCAGTGTGGAACGATTACCTACACCAAAGAACTAAAGAAACAGCTCATGGTGTGCGCAGCATGCGGCTATCATTTTCCCGTGACTGCCCGCGAGCGGATTGAGATGACCCTTGATGAAGGCCGGTTTTTTGAATATGATAGCGATATGGTCTCCAAGGATCCCCTTGGCTTTCCCGATTATCCGCAGAAATTGAAGCAGGATATGGAAAAAACAGGGCTTCATGAGGCTGTGATTACGGGTGAGGGAACCATCAAGGGGTACCCTGTGGTCATAGGTGTGATGGATGCCCGTTTCCGCATGGCCAGCATGGGCTCCGTCGTAGGAGAAAAAATTACCCGGGCTATTGAACGGGCAATCCAGAAACGCTACCCCTTTGTCTTGTTTTCTGCTTCTGGCGGAGCACGCATGCAAGAAGGGGTGCTCAGCCTGATGCAGATGGCCAAAACCAGCGCTGCTTTAGCCCAGTTGGATAAAGCAGGCATTCTGTTTATCTCTGTTTTGACCAATCCAACGACCGGCGGGGTGTCGGCAAGCTTTGCTTCCCTGGGCGATTACAACATTGCTGAGCCCAAAGCCCTGATTGGTTTTGCCGGCCGGCGGATTATTGAGCAGACGATCCGTCAAGAATTACCAGATGACTTTCAGACGGCTGAATTTTTGCTCTCCCATGGACAACTGGACATGGTTGTTCACCGCCAGGAGATGAGAGACCGTCTGGCCGATATCCTTGACATTCATGCCCATGTCCATGCCGAACGGAGGGGGAAATAATGGCAGTTTTGCCCTTTGAGCGCCCTCTTATTGAGTTGCGCAAAAAAATAGATGAGTTGAAGCAATTTACCAAAGAAAAGGGAATTGATTTTTCAGAGGAGATCAATCGCCTGGAAGAAAAAGCACGGCGCTTGGAAGAAGAGATATACAGCAACTTAACGCCTTGGCAGCGGGTTCAAATTGCCCGTCACCCTGACCGGCCCACTACCTTAGATTACATAAGCTTGATCTTTGAAACCTTTGTGGAAATTCATGGCGACCGTCTGTATGGAGATGACCCGGCCATAGTGGCGGGCATCGCCAAGCTGGACGGCCAGCCTGTGACCATTGTTGGCCATCAGAAGGGAAAGGATACGAAAGACAATATCGCCCGTAATTTTGGCATGCCCCATCCCGAAGGCTACCGCAAAGCGCTCAGGGCCATGCAGCAGGCCCATAAATTTTCCCGTCCCATTATCTGTTTTATTGATACGCCCGGGGCCTATCCAGGCAAAGCGGCTGAAGAGCGGGGACAAAGCGAAGCGATCGCCCGCAATCTACGGGAAATGGCCCGCTTTGAAGTCCCTATCATCTGTGTTGTGACAGGAGAAGGGGGAAGCGGCGGTGCCCTGGCTCTTGGCGTAGGTAACCGTATTTACATGCTGGAGAATGCCATCTACTCTGTCATTTCTCCCGAAGGAGCGGCAGCCCTGTTGTGGAAGGATGCCGGACTTGCCCAGCGGGCGGCAGAAACAATGAAAATCACCGCTCAGGATTTGTATGATCTCAAGATTATAGACGATATCATTCCTGAACCGCGAGGAGGCGCCCATCGCAATATGCAAGAGCAAGCCAAGCAAATCAAAGCGTTTCTGCTTAAAGGACTCGAAGAGTTACAGGGATTGGATGGAGCTGCTCTGGTGGAACAGCGTTACCACAAGTACAAAGCCATCGGGGAATACGGTTTTGTAACCGATTCCAATAGCTAGAGTTCGTGTGCTTCTGTTTGGTGCAGAAGCACTTTTTATATAAAATTAGGAGAAATAGAAAGGGTTGAGTAAGATGAAAAGAATTGGTGTACTCACAAGCGGAGGAGACTCCCCGGGTATGAATGCAGCGGTGCGTGCTGTAGTCCGTAAGGCCATTTATCACAATGTGGAGGTTTACGGTATCTATCAAGGTTATCATGGCTTAATGAACGCCAGTATCAAAAAATTGGACCTTGGCTCTGTAGGAGATATTATTCATCGCGGCGGAACCATTTTAGGGACGGCCCGCAGCGAAGAATTTAAAACGGAAGCAGGACAAGAGAAGGCTGTACAGGTACTGCGCCAGTATGGCATTGAAGGCCTTGTTGTCATCGGCGGCGACGGCTCTTTCCGCGGGGCGGAAAAGTTAAGCCAGAAAGGCATCGCCACCATTGGTGTGCCTGGAACGATTGACAACGATATTCCCTGCACTGATTTTACCATCGGTTTTGACACTGCGCTAAACACCGTGATCGAAGCCATTGACAAGATCCGGGATACAGCCACGAGTCACGAACGCACCTTTTTGATTGAAGTGATGGGACGCAATGCGGGAGATATCGCCTTGTGGGCCGGGTTGGCCGATGGAGCGGAAACGATTCTGATTCCGGAAGCGGAATATTCCCTCGATGAAGTGGTCGACCGTCTCAAACGGGGGCATAAGCGAGGCAAAAAGCACAGCATCATTGTTGTGGCAGAAGGAGTGGGCAGTGCTGTTGAGATTGGTAAGGAAATTGAAGCTAAAACGGGCTACGACTGCCGTGTGACTGTGCTGGGCCATATTCAGCGCGGTGGTTCACCTACCGCCTTTGACCGCATGCTGGCCAGCCGGATGGGCGCTTTTGCCGTGGAGTGTTTGTTAAGGGGTGAGAAAGGTAAAATGGTGGGGATTCGCAATAACCAGATGGTTGCCACGCCCATTAGTGAAGCCTTGGCTCAAACCCATACGGTTGATTTATCTCTCTATCAATTAGCCAAAGAACTGTCCATATAGTAAAGTTGACCGGATGCCCGGTTTAGATGCCTGCCAGCAAGATAAAATAAAGCCAGAGGAGTGTGGAGAATGAGAAAAACAAAAATTGTGGCCACGATCGGCCCGGCAAGTGAAGCAGTGGAAACTTTAAAACAACTGCTCCAAGCAGGTGTGGACGTGGTGCGTCTTAATTTTTCCCATGGTGACTATGAAGAACATGGCCAGCGCATTAAGAATGTGCGCCAAGCTATGCGGGAAACAGGAAAAAATGTGGCCATTTTGCTGGATACCAAAGGGCCGGAGATTCGCACCGGCGTGTTGAAAGAAGAGCCGGTTGGATTAAAAGAGGGCGAGACCTTGATCTTAACCACAGAGGAGCTGCAAGGGGATGCCCGTAAAATCTCGGTGACTTACGCTGGTCTCCCCCAGGATGTCCGGCCAGGCAGCAAAATTTTGATCGATGACGGCCTGATTGAAGTTGAAGTGGAGAAGGTGGAAGGAAACGAGATCATCACCCGTATCTTAAATGGGGGTGAATTGAAAAGCCGGAAGGGAGTCAATGTGCCGGGAGTGTCGATCAATCTGCCCGGCATTACAGAGAAGGATGCTAACGATATCCGTTTCGGGCTGGAACAAGGCGTGGATTTTATAGCCGCTTCCTTTGTCCGTAAAGCGAGCGATGTCCTAGAGATCAGAGAGATTTTGGAGGCCACCGGTCACACAGATGTGCAAATCATTGCCAAGATTGAAAACCAGGAAGGCATTGACAATCTGGATGAAATTTTAGAGGTGGCCGATGGCATCATGGTGGCCCGCGGTGACTTGGGTGTGGAAATTCCCGCTGAAGAGGTTCCGCTGATACAAAAAATGATGATTGCCAAATGCAACCAAATGGGCAAAGTGGTGATTACGGCCACCCAAATGCTGGATTCCATGCAGCGCAATCCCCGCCCCACACGGGCCGAGGTCACCGATGTGGCCAATGCCATCTTTGACGGAACTGATGCCATCATGCTTTCCGGGGAAACGGCGGCGGGGAAATATCCGCTGGAATCGGTCAGAACGATGGCCCGCATTGCTGAACGGACAGAAGAAGCGATTGAATACCGGGAATGGCTGTATCATCGCCGCACGGACCAGCAGGAAACCATTGCCGGTGCCATCAGTCAGGCCGTTTCCAATGCAGCTTTGGATTTGAATGCTTCCGCTATTTTGACGGCAACGGAAAGCGGCTATACGGCCAGACTGATTTCCAAGTACCGCCCCAAGGCACCCATTATTGCTGTGACGCCCCATGAACAAGTGGTGCGTAAGTTGGCCTTGTCCTGGGGGGTGTATCCCATTTTGGCCCGCGAAGCCAACACAACAGATGAAATGCTGGAAATCTCTGTTGACGCTGCCTTAAAAGCAGGATTGATTTACTATGGCGATCTTGTGGTGATTACGGCTGGCGTTCCTGTGCGTGAAACCGGCACGACCAATCTGATGAAAATTCACGTGGTGGGCGATATTGTCGCCAAGGGGCAAGGGATTGGCAAAAAAGTGGTCACAGCCAAGGTGGTGGTTGCCCAGAGCAGTGAGGAAGCGGTGCAAAAAATGGAAGAGGGTGCGATCCTGGTCGCCACAGCGACCGACAAGGATATGATCCCTGCCTTTGAAAAAGCAGCCGCAGTGGTGACAGAAGAAGGGGGGCTGACCTCCCATGCAGCCATAGTGGGGCTCAGTTTGGGCAAACCGGTTATTGTCGGCGTGGAAGGCGCCACGGAAAAGTTTAAAGACGGAATGGAAATTACAGTGGATCCTGTCCGGGGCCACATTTATACCGGACATGCCAAGATTTTATAAAAGGGAGCACCTGTGATGGGTAAACAAGCTAAAGCCAGTTTGCGGGTCCGGTACCAGGAAACAGACCAGATGGGTGTCGTTCATCATGCCAATTACATCAAATGGTTTGAAGTCGGACGAACAGAATTGTTGCGGGAATTAGGAACGGATTACCGGACGGTGGAGGAGCAGGGACTGTTGCTGCCCGTGATAGAAGTCACGTGCCAATATAAAAAACCGGCCCTCTATGATGATGAAATTCTTATTCTGTCCAGGGTCAGTAAATATACGGGCGTTAAACTTACATTTGCTTACGAGGTGTATCGTGGAGATGAATTGCTGGTCACAGGGACCACGACCCATTGTTGGACAACCCCTCAGTTTAAACCGGTCAACCTGAAAAAAGCCTGGCCAGAGCTGCATCAGCTGATTGCCAGCTGTGTCAGCTGAGCGTTCAACAGCCACAAAAAAGGAGTTGCCCTCAATGTTTCGTATTTTAGCTTTATTGATGATCGTTGTCCCCGTTATGGAATTATGGGTGCTCATGACTGTGGGAAAATGGATAGGTGCTTGGTACACGATTGGGCTGGTCATTTTAACCGGTGTGATAGGGGCGTGGCTGGCTAAGCGTGAGGGGCTCCATACGCTGCAACTGATCCGCCTCCAGCTTTCACAAGGCCAGATGCCGGGTTCCGCATTAATTGACGGAGCCTGTATCCTGGTGGGCGGGGCCACCCTGCTCACCCCGGGCTTTATTACTGACGCCGTCGGATTTTTGCTGCTTGTGCCCTATACCCGCAATATCTTCAAAGCCTGGATGCGCCGCTTGTTCGAACGGTGGATCAAAAACGGGACGTTTATTATCATCCGGCGCTGAGTGGACACGAAAAGAAACTCCCCTGTTTATTCCAGACAGGGGAGTTTCTTTTCGTTTAAGGGAGTACAGCAACAACTTTACGCTGTTCCTTTCACAAACTGCCACAAATCCCGGAACACCCCGGCCCGGTGCAAGGCACCCAGGAACACCATGCTGACAGGGCCGATGATGAGGCCGATCATGCCGAACAGCTTGAAGCCCACAAACAGGGAAAAAAGGGTGACCAAAGGATCGAGCCCCACATTGTCTCCTAAAATTTTGGGTTCAATCATTTGCCGCTGGATAACCACAATGGCATACAAAACCGACAGTCCGATCACCAGAAAGTAATTGCCGCTGATAAACAGATAGATAATCCAGGGGATGAAAATGAGACCGGGGCCCAGATAGGGAATCAGATCCACCAAGCCAATAAACAAGGCGATCGTTAACGCGTATTCCACCCGCAGAATCCAAAACCCGATTAACACAATCAGAAACGTAATGGACATCAAGGTGAGTTGAGCGCGAATGAAACCAATAAAAGCGCTTTTTAAATCTTGGATCACGGAGCGGCTGCTGACCTGTACCCGCTCCGGAATGACACGCAAGAAGAAAGCCTGCCACTTTGGCCAGTCTTTGCTAAGGAAGAAAAAGGCCAAAAGGGAAATAATAAAGGCTGTTGCGATCATGGGAATAGAGCGGAGAAAGGACAGAATGCCGTTAATCAGCCCTCTTCCTGCTTCCGTTAAGGATTCAGCCATTTGTGTGGAAAAATTTTCGACCTGATGTTCAATGTTGCGCTGAACCTCCCCATCCAGGGTGCCGTAGAGGGAAATAATGCGGTCATAAATCGGAAAGAGCTGGTTTAATATGAAGAATTCTACTTGGGCCATATAGTCCGCAAACAGATAAGGCAGGTGCTCTTGCAGCCGGTTCAATTCAGATACAATTTCCACTATAACCAAGGTGATCAGCGCGGCAAGCAGGGCCAAGAGCAGGATGATGGTCGATAAAACGGCCAGCCATCTTGGAAAACGCCCCTTTTCTTCCAGCCAATTGACGACAGGATTCATGATTAGGGCTAAGAGTAAGCCGAACAAAAAGGGATAAACGAGTGGAAAAATGAGGTATGCAGCCAGAATTAAGCCTGTAATTGCAGAGATTACCACTAAGCCACGTACGGAAGCAAGCAAAATGGACCGTTCCAAAAATGAAACCTCCCCCAAACTAAAATATCCGCTAGCCGGTCGTAAGTAAAAGCTTACCTAAATATTACCTGTTATTATGCGGCATGACAATGCATGACGATTCAGCCCGAGAATAAAACAATCGGGGTAGAAATAAAGACAACTTGTCTGATGTATGTTAAAATAATAAGGGTTTGATGTAATCGTTCCCAAGCGCAAGCTCATCCCTTATACTTATTCGTAGCATTGATATTCATCATGTAGCATTTGATATTCATCATTATGCTGCTGCTTTAACCACTATTTAAGCCTTGCTGTATTTCCCTTAAGTTTATTTAAATAATTTTTTATTTAAAGTGTTGGTATATTTCCCTTAAATTATAGATAAAGGAGAGATGCCAAATGACCACGAAAGGATTGGAAGGAGTAGTTGCAGCCGAGTCATCTATCAGCTCCATCATTGACGGTGTTCTCACTTACCGGGGCATTCATATTGATGACTTGGCGGAAAACGCCAGTTTTGAAGAAGTGATTTATCTTCTCTGGTACGGAAAACTGCCTAACAAAGCAGAGCTGGATCAGCTGAAGAGAGATTTGGCTGTCAATGCCCACATCCCCGATGAATTAATCAAACACTTGAGTCTTATGCCCAAGACGGTCCATCCCATGGCTGTTCTGCGCACCGCAGTCTCTGCCCTCAGCCTGTATGATGACGAAGCCGATCAGATGGACAAGGAAGCCAACTTACGCAAAGCTGTGCGCCTGCAGGCCAAGATTGGCACTATCGTAGCTGCTTTTGCCCGGTTGCGGGAGGGAAAAGATCCTGTTGCTCCCCGTAAAGATTTAAGTTATGCAGCCAACTTTTTGTATATGTTAAAAGGGACAGAACCTGAGGAAATCCAGGAAAAAGCCTTTAACAAAGCGTTGGTCTTGCATGCTGATCATGAATTTAACGCCTCTACGTTTACGGCACGCGTCACAGTGGCCACCTTGTCTGATATTTACTCTGGCATCACATCTGCCATCGGTGCTTTGAAAGGTCCCCTTCATGGCGGTGCAAATGAACGGGTGATGGCCATGCTGGAAGAGATTGGTGAAGTGGACAAAGCCGAAGCGTATATATTGGACAAGCTGGCCAACAAGGAGAAAATTATGGGCTTTGGCCATCGCGTCTACAAAAATGGTGATCCCCGGGCCAAACACCTGCGTGAAATGTCCCGTCAACTGACGCAATTGACTGGTGAACCCAAATGGTTTGAGATTTCCGTCAAAATTGATGAAGTCGTTCAAAGGGAAAAAGGCTTGCTGCCTAACGTTGATTTTTACTCTGCATCGGTCTATCAAAGCTTGGGAATTCCCCGCGACCTGTTTACGCCTATTTTTGCAGTGGCCCGTACGTCAGGATGGGTGGCTCACATTCTTGAACAGTATAACAACAACCGCTTAATCCGTCCGCGTGCCGAGTATGTGGGTCCGCAAAAACAGGCTTATGTGCCTCTTGAACAGCGTTAAGCGTTGAATGATAAGGAATGATAAGGCAGAAACAGGGAAGCGGAGATACTGGCTTCTTAGAGACATATAGGTTTGTAGTGAAAACCAATAAACTTCATAAAGGTGGAGGTATGAATCATGGCAAATTTCAAACTCTTTGACCCGCCAGCTACTGGTGAAAAAGTGACAATGGGTTCAGATGGAAAATTAAATGTGCCTAATCATCCCATTATTCCATTTATTGAAGGAGACGGAACAGGGCCTGACATTTGGGCTGCTGCGTCCCGTGTGTTGGATGCCGCTGTGGAAAAGGCCTATAAGGGCGAAAAGAAGATTGCCTGGTATGAAGTTTATGCCGGGGAAAAAGCCTATCACAAATTTGGTGAGTGGCTGCCTGAAGATACTTTAACAGCCATTCGTGAATATTTAATTGCCATCAAGGGTCCGTTAACCACACCGGTTGGAGGCGGGATCCGTTCTCTGAACGTGGCTTTGCGCCAAGAACTGGACTTATATGTCTGCTTGCGTCCGGTACGCTGGTTTACCGGAGTGCCCTCGCCAGTTCGCCATCCTGAATTGGTGGACATGGTTATTTTCCGTGAAAATACGGAGGACATTTATGCGGGCATTGAATGGCCGGCTGGCTCAGACGAAGTGAAAAAAGTGATTGATTTCTTGCAAAAGGAAATGGGTGTCACCAAAATCCGCTTCCCAGAAACATCAGGTATTGGCATTAAGCCTATCTCCAAAGAAGGAACAGAGCGCCATGTCCGCGCAGCCATTGAATATGCGATCGCAAACAACCGCAAGAGCGTGACCCTGGTGCATAAAGGTAATATCATGAAATTTACCGAAGGGGCTTTCAAAAACTGGGGCTACGAACTGGCTGAGCGGGAATTCGGTGACAAAGTGTTTACTTGGGCCCAATATGACCGTATTGCTGAGGAGTCCGGCAAAGAAGCCGCCAACGAAGCCCAGGCTAAAGCTGAAGCAGAAGGGAAAATTATCATTAAGGATGCCATCGCTGATATCTTCTTGCAACAAGTCTTAACCCGCCCGGCTGAGTTTGACGTGGTGGCCACCATGAACTTAAACGGCGACTATATTTCCGATGCCTTGGCCGCTCAGGTCGGAGGAATCGGTATTGCCCCCGGTGCCAACATTAACTTTACCACTGGCCACGCTATCTTTGAAGCCACGCACGGGACGGCACCGAAGTATGCCGGTTTAGACAAGGTCAATCCGTCTTCCGTGATTTTGTCTGGAGAGATGATGTTGCGTCACCTTGGCTGGCATGAGGCTGCTGATTTGATTATTAAAGCAATGGAAAAAACCATTGCCTCCAAAGTGGTGACTTATGACTTCGCCCGTTTGATGGATGATGCAACTGAAGTGAAATGTTCCGAGTTTGGCGATGCCTTAATTAAAAATATGGAATAAATATGAAGCAAAGGAGAGGAGCCACAAATGGCAATTAAACGGCGTAAAATTTCAATCATCGGCAGCGGCTTTACAGGTGCAACCACCGCTTTGATGGTAGCTCAAAAGGAACTGGGTGATGTGGTTTTGGTGGACCTGCCCCAACTGGAAAATCCCACCAAAGGGAAAGCGCTGGACATGTTGGAAGCCGGTCCTGTGCAAGGGTTTGATGTGAACATTACCGGCACAAGCAACTACGCAGAGACGGCTGACTCCGACATTGTGGTGATTACGGCCGGTATGGCCAGAAAGCCTGGCATGAGCCGCGATGATCTGGTCACCACTAACGCCAAAATCATGAAGTCCGTGACGGAGCAAGTGGTGAAATACTCACCCAACAGCATTATCATTGTACTGACCAATCCGGTTGACGCCATGACTTATATGGTGTACAAAACATCCGGCTTCCCCAAAGAGCGGGTAATTGGCCAGTCGGGAGTGCTTGACACTGCCCGCTTCCGCACCTTTGTGGCCCAGGAGTTGAATGTATCTGTGGAAGACGTAACCGGCTTTGTGCTTGGCGGACACGGTGATGACATGGTGCCGCTGATCCGCTACTCTTACGCCGGTGGTATTCCGCTCAGCAAACTGATTCCCCAAGACCGTTTGGATGCGATTGTCGAACGCACGCGCAAAGGCGGCGGTGAAATTGTCAACTTGCTGGGCAATGGCAGTGCTTATTATGCCCCTGCTGCTTCACTGACGCAAATGGTGGAAGCCATTCTGAAAGATAAGCGCCGCATTTTACCTGCTGTGGCCTATCTGGAAGGGGAGTACGGCTATTCTGATATGTTCCTTGGTGTGCCAACCATTCTGGGCGGAAATGGTTTGGAAAAAGTGATTGAGCTTGACCTGACGGAAGAAGAAAAACAAGCGCTGGATAAGTCGGCACAATCTGTGCGTAAGGTGATGGCGTTGCTTGATCTTTAATGCCAATATTTTCTAGGGGGCCCTGCCCCCTTTTATTCTTTATGGCAATTTTTGCTTGCCCTTTTTTGGTCAGAAGCTGGTGATGTACCAGAGGGGCCTGTTTGTTGTATAGTAATGTTATAAGATGACATTACTGGAGGTTAACGCATGACCAAAAAAATTTTAGTTGTAGACGATGAACACTCCATTGTCACACTGCTCCAATTTAATCTGGAGCAAGCGGGCTATACTGTGGTGACGGCACTGGATGGAAAAACCGCATTGTACCTGGCTGACAAAGAAAATCCTGATCTGCTCATCTTGGACCTGATGTTGCCGGAAATCGACGGACTGGAAGTATGTAAAACTTTGCGTAACCGCAATAATTTGACCCCCATCATGATGCTGACCGCTAAAGATGACGAACTGGACAAAATTTTGGGACTGGAACTTGGAGCCGATGATTATTTAACCAAACCATTCAGTCCCCGGGAAGTGGTGGCCAGAGTCAAAGCCATTTTAAGGCGGACCGATCAAAATAAGGGGGAAAATGCCCGTCCCGCTCAAAAAATTGCCATTGGCGATCTGGTCATTAATCCCGAGCAGTTTGAAGTGCGCTTTAAGGATAAAATCGTGGAACTTACCCCAAAAGAGTTTGAACTGTTGTTGTATCTGGCCCGGCATAAAGGACGTGTCCTGACACGGGAACAACTGTTAAATGCCATATGGAACTATGACTATATCGGTGATACACGCAGTGTTGATGTGCACATTTCCCATTTGAGGGATAAAATTGAGCCTTCTATGATTAAAACGATAAGAGGGCTGGGTTATAAACTGGATTGGCCTGATCGCGATGAATAAATGGTTTGTGCGCTTTTTATTCCCCATTTTGGGCATGACCGCCCTCATTCTGTTGATTTTCGGTTACTTTTTATATCATTTTCCCTTTCTGACCGGCCGGCTGCCTGCGCTGGTCATCACCTTGTCTCTGCTTTACCTGTTTATTGCCTTGTGGACAGTCGCCTATTTGCGCCGTCATTTAAAACCTTTCGACGAGATTCTCGCCATGATCAAAGGTTTGAGTAAAGGGCATTACTGGCGGCGCGTCTACCCTCCGCTTTCATCCGGGATCGGGAAGGAGTTGGCCGTTTATGCTAACCGGCTAGCCGAGCGGCTGCAAGCCGTGACAGAACACCAGCATATCCATGCCGACCGGCTGCAAGCCGTTATTGAGCATATGGCCAGCGGACTGCTGTTTATCGATGACAAGGGGCGCATTGTCCTGACTAATAATAAACTGCTTGAACTTCTCAAATGGAGCGACCCCCATCACCAACAACTGTACTATGAATCCCCCTTGCCTGAGACGATTATCGAGATGATCCAAAACACCTTCACGTTTGAAAAGGAACAGCAGCAAGAAGTGACAATTGAGGTGGGAATCAAGCGCATTGACCTCGAGGTGCTGGTGGCTCCTGTGCTTGACCCGGAGGGGCATAACCGTGGGATTGTCATCGTTTTTCACGATATCACCCAGTTGAAAAAACTGGAAAGGATACGGCAAGATTTTGTGGCCAATGTGTCCCACGAATTAAAAACCCCCATTACCTCAATCAAAGGTTTTGCAGAAACCTTGCTGGACGGAGCCATGTATAAGGAAGAACATCTTAAACACTTTTTGTCTATTATTCACAAGGAGGCAGAGCGTCTTCACCGGTTAGTAGAGGATTTGTTGCAGCTGTCCCAAATTGAACAGCGCCGTTTTGGACTGAACTGGCAAGAGATCAATTTAACAGAAGTGCTGCATAACAGTTTGCAGGTTGTCAGAGCCAAAGCAGAGGCTAAAAATATTGAGCTGATTTTTATGCCGCCAGATGAACCCGCTGTGGTGGAAGCAGACCCCGACCGGGTGCAACAAATTGTGATTAATCTGTTAAGCAACGCCATAACCTATACGCCTGAAGGGGGAGAAGTCCGCCTCAGTATTGACCCATGGCCAGATAAAGGATACCGTATATGTGTAAGTGACACGGGAATGGGCATCAATAAAGAAGAAATTCCCCGCATTTTTGAGCGTTTCTACCGGGTGGACCGGGCCCGCAGCCGGGCTTCCGGGGGGACCGGCCTGGGATTGGCCATCGTGAAACACCTGGTTGAAGCCCATCGCGGAGAAATTACAGTAGAAAGTGAACCGGGGAAAGGAAGCAACTTTTGTGTTTATCTTTATCAAAAAAGACAAGAACAATAAAATGACAGAAAATAACTAAAGACAGGTGATAGATGTTGAAAAAATTAGTCCTGATCGACGGAAACAGCATTGCTAACCGGGCCTTTTATGCCCTGCCTTTGCTTAATAACGATCAAGGGATGTATACTAATGCTGTCTACGGCTTTACAACCATGCTGCTAAAGCTCTTGGAAGAAGAACAGCCAACCCATATGTTGGTTGCCTTCGATGCAGGGAGGGAGACGTTCCGCCATCAGGAGTATAAGGAATACAAAGGCAAGCGGCAAAAAACCCCCTCTGAACTGCGGGAACAAATTCCTCTCATCCGGCGTTTGCTGGATGCTTTTTCCATACCCCATTATGAACTGGACAATTACGAAGCCGATGATATTATCGGCACGCTGGCCCAAGCTGCTGACCAGAAGGGTATTCCCACCCGGATTGTGACTGGGGACAAAGATTTGTTGCAGCTGATTACAGACCATGTCCATGTCATGTTGACTAGAAAAGGCATCAGCGAAGTTGAATATTATGATCAGCAGAAACTGGAAGAAAAATATGGCTTAAAGCCCTGGCAAATCATTGACATGAAAGGACTGATGGGGGACAGTTCAGATAACATTCCCGGCGTGCCGGGGGTTGGGGAAAAAACGGCCTTAAAATTGTTGCACCAATTTGGCTCCATTGAACAGATCTATGGAAATCTGCATGAGGTGAGCGGCAACAAGTTAAAGGAGAAGCTGGCCCAATACAAAGACCAAGCGCTTTTGAGCAAAGAATTGGCCACGATTGAAAAGGAAGCCCCGGTCACCGTTACCCTCGATGACATCGCCTATTCCGGTTTTGATAAACAACAAGTGATCCCGCTGTTTAAAGAATTGCAATTTCAATCTCTCCTGGAACGGTTGGGTGAAGATGAGGACAAGACAGAAGCGGCTCAGCCGGCCCTGAACGTGACATCAATTACCAGCACTGATGATCAAGCATTTGACCGGGCCCTGACTTCACCAAGTGCGCTGATTGTGGAACTTGAGGGAGAACGGTACCATCAAGCGGCCCTTAAAGCATTTGCCCTGTGCAACGAAAACGGACTGTTTTTTATCGATGCCAAGACAGCGTGCCAGACGTCAACTTTCCGGGAGTGGCTGGCCGATGAAAAACAACAGAAATGGGTATATGGCGCCAAAAGAACCCGCGTGGCGCTTAAGTGGCATGGCATCACCTTAAACGGCATTGCCTTTGATTCCTTTCTCGCTTCCTATCTGCTTAATCCAACGGAGGCGGCGCACAGCTTGAAAGACATTGCCCGCAAATATGCCAACCTCTCTATTAAGGATGATGAAGAGGTATATGGCAAGGGGGCGAAACGGAAGGAACCGGATCAGAAGACCCTGGCCCAGCATCTGGCTTCCAAGGCGAAAGCGGTGTATGACTCCTATCATGCCCTCAAGGAAGAACTGGACAAGCACCATCTCTTGTCTTTGTTTGAAGATTTGGAGCTGCCCTTGAGCCACATCCTTGGTGACATGGAATTACATGGTATTAAAGTGGATCAGGGCCGGCTGAAAAAAATGGGCGAAGACTTAAAAGAGCGGATTGAAACGCTGACCAAGGAGATTTACGAACTGGCAGGGGGCGTGGAATTTAATATTAACTCGCCCAAACAATTGGGAGAGATCCTGTTTGATAAATTAGGGCTGCCGGTGATCAAAAAAACCAAAACTGGATATTCCACCAGTGCTGATGTATTGGAAAAATTGGCGCCCCAGCATGAAATCGTGAGCAAAATCCTGGATTACCGGCAGCTGGTCAAACTGCAAACCACCTATATTGAAGGCTTGTTGAAAGAAATCAATGAACAGACAGGTAAAGTGCATACCACCTTTCAGCAAACGATCACGGCCACAGGACGGCTCAGCTCTACCGATCCTAACTTGCAAAATATCCCCATTCGTTTGGAAGAAGGGCGGAAGATTCGCCAAGCTTTTGTCCCTTCCAGCGAAGACCAGGTGATTTTGGCCGCAGACTATTCCCAAATTGAACTGAGGATTTTGGCCCATCTTTCTCAAGATCAGGGGCTTGTCGAAGCGTTTCGCCAGGGAGAGGACATCCATACCAAAACAGCGATGGATGTGTTTCATGTCAAGCGGGATGAAGTTACGCCTTTAATGCGCCGGCAGGCCAAGGCGGTTAATTTTGGCATTATCTACGGCATCAGTGACTATGGGCTGAGCCAAAACCTAAACATCAGCCGCAAGGAAGCCAAAGCGTTTATTGAACGGTATTTTGCCTCTTACCCAGGTGTCAAAGCTTATATGGATCAAATTGTGAAAAAAGCCCGGGAAGACGGTTATGTGACCACATTACTTCACCGCCGGCGCTATATTCCTGAGATTAACAGCCGCAATTTTAATTTGCGCAGTTTTGCTGAGCGGACCGCTATGAACACCCCCATTCAGGGGACAGCAGCCGACATTATCAAAAAGGCGATGGTAGAGATTGCAGAGCGTTTAAAAGAGGAACAACTTTCCTCCAAACTTCTCTTGCAGGTGCATGACGAACTGGTTTTTGAAGTGCCCAAAAGCGAACTGGAAACCATGATGGAACTGGTGCCTCAGGTGATGGAGTCCACCATTACCTTGGCAGTGCCACTCAAAGTTGATCTGGCCTATGGGCCCACTTGGTATGATGCCAAATAGGAGTGGTTCTTGTAGTGCACGTTGTATCATACAGGAAGACGATGAGATGTAAAAGAGGGAGAGCACATGCCAGAACTGCCAGAAGTTGAAGTGGTCAGACGAACCCTTACAAAGGAAATCACCAATAAAGTCATTAAGCAAGTTGACGTGTTCTGGCCCCGCATCATTACCTATCCTGATAACCAGGACGAGTTTAAGCTGGGGCTGGAAGGACAAAAAATTGGAAAGTTGGGGCGCAAGGGAAAGTATTTGCTCATTGAAATTGGCCAGCATCACGAACTTGTGGTTCATTTCCGCATGACCGGTAAATTTAAACTGTTGCCACCAGAGGAACGCTTCCAAAAACATATTCATCTTTTCTTTCATTTCCAAGGGGAAAAGGAAGGCCTGGCTTATCACGATGTGCGCAAATTCGGGGATTTTTTTCTGGTGCCCAAAGGAGACTATCGCGTGATCAAGGGGTTGTATCAGGCAGGAATTGACCCGTTGGATGCGTCCTTCACCTATGAGCGGTTTCACGGGCTTCTCAAATCAAGGAAGCGCCAGGTAAAAGCCTTGCTTCTGGATCAATCGGTCATTGCTGGCCTGGGCAACTATCTATGTGATGAATTGCTGTGGTTCCCAGGTGAACAAGGGGTTCACCCCGCCCGGTTAAGCCATGAGTTAAACGAACGGGAAATGAAAGGCATGTATCACAGGATGCTGGACGTGATCCACCAATCCATTCGTTTGGGCGGCAACAGTTTCCGTGACTTTTCCTATGGGAATGGCATCAAAGGGCAATTTAAACAAATGCTCAAGGTGTATGCCCGTGAAGGGGAACCTTGCTTTAACTGTGGCACGCCGATTAGAAGAGAAACAGTGGCGGGAAGATCTTCCCATTTTTGTCCCGCTTGCCAGCCTGATTCAATCTCATAGGCAGATGTCACCCTTTTTATCCTCTTCCATATCATATACTATCGAAGCCTTGATATGGAGGAGGAGAAGCGGTGATTGAATTTGCCTCTTTATTGGTCTTAGCATTTGCCGTCAGTTTAGACAGTTTTGGAGTCGGGATGACCTATGGGTTACGCAAAGTGCATCTTCCCCTTCGTTCCATTGTGATTATCGCGTTGTGTTCATTCACCATGATTTTTGTGGCCACTGGTGTGGCCCAGGGAATACTTTATTTCCTTTCCCCTCATGGCACAGAGAAAATGGGGGGCATCATTCTGATCGGGCTGGGCTTGTGGGCTTTGTATAATGTTTCTAATTCGAAAGACCACGGTCATCTCCCCGTGGCGGTGAATGAACACCCCCAAGATAAAATGATCTGGACCCTTGAATTAAAGAAGATAGGCATTGCCATTCAAGTGCTGCAGAGACCCATGGTGGCTGACATGGACCGCTCCGGCGTCATCTCTGGCGCTGAAGCACTCATTTTAGGCTTCGCCCTTGCTCTTGATGCTTTTGGGGCGGGGATCGGGGCGGCACTGATGGGGTATGCGCCTTGGTTAACAGCAGTTAGTATCGGTGTCATGAGCAGTTTGTTTGTTTTCCTAGGCATAAAGTGCGGGGCCCTGTTCGCTGAACTGAAATGGATGAACCGCCTGATCTACTTACCGGCCGTTATTCTTATTTCGTTTGGCATAATGAAACTATTATAGTTGCTAACTAAAAAAGGAAGGATAGCCATGGTGATCGGTTTAACTGGAGGGATAGCCAGCGGGAAATCAACAGTCTCGAGGATGCTTGATGACCTCGGGGCTGTTATTATCGATGCGGACAAGATTGCCAGAGAAGTGGTGGAGCCTGGTCAAGCGGCCTGGCAGAAGATCAAAGAGACTTTTGGCGAAGACGTCCTTCAACCAGACGGGCGGCTCGACCGGGCAAAATTAGCAGAGATCATCTTCCGTGACCAAGAACAGCGCCGGAAGTTGAACAGCATTGTTCACCCGGAAATCAGAAAACAGATGCTGAAGCGGAAAGAAGAGGCGCTTCAACAGGGAGAAGAGCTGATTGTGCTGGATATCCCCCTCCTGTTTGAAAGCAAGCTAGAGCATATGGTTGATAAAATCCTGGTGGTCTATGTCCCCGAAGAGGTTCAGATCCGCCGTTTAATGGAAAGGGACAAGATTGACAGGAAGTATGCTATACAAAAGATTGAAAGCCAAATGCCCCTGGAAACCAAAAAAGAGATGGGACATGCCTATATTGACAACTCCGGAACACGGGAAGAAACACGAAGACAATTGTTGCACATTTTAAAAGAGTGGGGGATTAAAATCGAGGTATGAATGTGGCCATTGTCATACACTTTACTAAAAAACAGTGGTTGTGCGCCATCCTGTTGTTTCTTGTGTTCCTTGTCCTCAACAGCACCACCTTTTGGAAATTGATGTACCCTATTCAATATGTGGAGGAAGTCAAAGAAGCTGCTGAACACTTTCAGGTGGATCCCTTCCTGATTTTAGCCGTCATGAAAATCGAAAGCGGTTTTAAGCAGGAGCGGTCCTCTAGAAAAGGGGCGGAAGGCTTGATGCAACTCATGCCTGAGACGGCCCGGTGGGCCAATGAACAAAGCGGCTTAAACAAAGACCCCCATTCTTACCGGTACGACCCCAGGGACAATATTTTGCTAGGAACATGGTATCTCTCGTATTTATTGGAAAAATACGAAGGGGATTATGTCAAAACACTTGTGGCCTATAATGCCGGGCAAGGAAATGTGGACCGTTGGCTGGATGAAGGGGTGTGGGACGGACGGGAATACACCGTTGACCAAGTTCCTTTCGGTGAGACACGCCACTATGTGAAGCGCGCCTTGTTTTACTATGACCGCTATAAAACGATCTATAAGGATGAATTTTAGTAAATTATGACATAAAAATACGGGTTACAGCTTGCTAAATGTGTTATACCGAATATAATATAAATAGGATACAGTGTGTCATATTTTTTAAGGAGGCGCGCAAATGACGACAACAATAGGGATTAATGGCTTTGGACGCATCGGACGCATGGTATTTAGGAAGGCCATCACAGATCCGGAACTGGACGTTGTGGCCATCAATGCCACGTATCCCGCTGAAACATTGGCTCACTTAATCAAATATGATTCCGTGCACGGATATTTTAATGTTGACATAGAAATTGAAGAGCAGGCCCTTATCGTGAATGGACGCCGTGTCCGGCTTCTGGCTACCCGCGATCCGCTGGAGTTGCCCTGGGGTGATCTGGGGGTTGACGTGGTGATTGAAGCCACCGGAAAGTTCAGAGACCGGGAGGGAGTGGAAAAGCATTTTGCCAGCGGGGCCAAGAAAGTGGTGCTGACTGCCCCTGGAAAAGAAGAGGATGTCACTATCGTCATGGGGGTCAACGAACACGTTTATGATCCTGAGCGGCATCATTTTATCTCCAATGCTTCGTGTACCACAAACTGCCTGGCTCCCATTGCCAAAGTAATTGATCAGCACTTTGGCATTGAACAAGGCTTGATGACAACTGTTCACTCTTTTACCAATGACCAGCGCAATCTGGATAACCCCCATAAGGATCTGCGGCGGGCCCGTGCTTGTGCCCAGTCCATCATTCCCACGACGACAGGTGCGGCTAAAGCGGTGGGGAAAGTGCTGCCCCATCTGGCTGGAAAATTAAATGGGCTGGCCCTGCGTGTGCCTACGCCTAACGTCTCCATTGTGGACCTTGTGGTTGATGTGCGTGAAAGTGTCACTGTGGAGCACGTAAACCGGGTCTTGAAAGAGGCCAGTGAAGGAGAATTGCGAGGGATTATCCAGTATACAGAAGAACCTTTGGTTTCAATCGATTATGTGGGCAATGAACATTCAGCCATCGTTGACGGTTTATCCACCATGGTGATGGGTGAAAAACAATTGAAGGTGTTAGCCTGGTATGACAATGAATGGGGTTATTCTTGCCGGGTGGTTGATCTTGTCAAATATATTGGCCGCACAATGGGCGTTGTACCAGCCTACTCTGGCGCTACCGTGTAGATCCCTGGCTCAGGGAATGGTTCAGGTGATTTATTTGACAGCGTGAGGGTAGGAAAAACAAAAAGATTGTGATAAACTTATGGGAGACAGTGTACCGACAGTGTGCTGTCTCCTTATTTTTTATGGCAGACCCGGAGGCAGGAGGTTAACTGAATGGGCTGGCGAGATTTTTTTAGCAACAGAGTTGAAACAAGTGACACACATCCCAACGAGAATTTAAAAACCCGTTACTACAAAACCACCCAACAGCAAGCGATGCGGTTTTTAAAGGATCTGATTGAGCAGGATTCAAGACTTCGCTTGCTCAGCTATTCAGAAGAGCATGCTGAAATCACAGCGGAATATATCAAGCCCAAAAAAGCATTTATGGTGATCAGTGTCATCATGGTCTTTCCCTATCGCACCGCTGTTGATTTTACCATTTCGACCCAAACCCTGTGGCCCACCGATTGGGGTTTTAGCCGGAATCAGGTTCAATATTTTTACCGGAAATTGGACGGGCGCTTTGAATTTGCCGGAACGGGCTTGGGAGCGCAAAAAGGCTAAAATGGAAGGACCGAAGGATTAAAAATAAATGGAAATACGGGATCAATAAAAATACCGGATCCTGAGACCAGGAATCCGGCTATTTATTTGTATTAACTCTGTAGCTGTCATCATGTTTAGTATGAGCGCCAGGCAGCCATCCTTATCCTGCGTGGGCGACCCTTTCATCCGCTGCGGCCTGATTGGACTGGGACACCTGCTCAATATGGTGAATGGTAATCTCCGGCCGGCAGCCGATTCTAAGGTTGGCTCCTGTCTGCCCCAGCCCGCCACTAATGTAGTAGGTTCCTTGCCTAGAACGATGCAAACCGCACAGATGTTTGCGAAAGGGTTTGATCCCCCAGGTCAGGGAATGGAGGGGCAAGGGGTAATAGATTTGCCCCGAATGCAAGTGGCCGCACAACAGATAATCAAAGGGATAAGGCATGTGATTGACGATTAGGGGATCATGGGTTAAGACTAGGCGAAATCCGTTCTCCGGCACATCTTGGAACGCTTGTTCCACATTGCTGTGACCTGAATGATGGTCATCGATGCCAATAATATGCAACTGTCCCCCAGAATGGCGGGTGGTCACCGACTCATTGCAGAGTACCGTGACCCCCAAGGATTCCATTTTCTGCTTTAAGCGGGGAAGGTGCGGCCCGATAACCCAGTCATGATTGCCCCATACGGCATAAATCCCGAAGCGGGTTGGAATCTGGGTGATCCCCTTTAAAAATTGAATAAAGCGGTCAATGCTTTTCACTTTATCCAAATAGTCCCCTGTCAAGGCGATAAAATCGTAGGTTTCTTTTCCAGCCAGTTGGATCACCTTTTCAGGGGTGACTGATAGTTTCTCAATGTGTATATCAGACAGATGTAAAATTCGCATTTGTTTTGCACCAAGGTTGTGAACGGTTTTTAAGCGGATATGTTTCACCTCAGGGTGGAAAGTATTCCAATATCCTTTGGACAAAAGGCACAGTCCCCCCAAAGTGAGTGCGCTGGTTAACAACATTGGCGGTTTCTCTCCCTTTTTGTTTCCTTGATCTGATGTACCCGGCTTTACGCCTCTTGAGCGGACAGTGATCTTTAGCTCATGCTGAACACATGAACAATAAGTCTATATACCATCATAACGGATTTGGGAGCAAACCGCACTGTTAATTTATGGGCTGATGGTTGTGCTAGACTGGGATGAGAACTTTCCTGGCACTGACTTGACGGAACGGGCAGAATAGGCCACACTAAAGGTAACAACAAAGTGGAGATGATCGGTGATGCGCTGTCCGTATTGCTCTCATCTGGGAACCCGGGTGCTGGATTCCCGTCCCTCCAATGAACATCGTTCCATTCGGCGCAGACGGGAATGTGAAAAATGCCAGCGCCGCTTTACCACCTTTGAAATTGTGGAAGAGCGTCCGATTATGGTGATTAAGAAAGATGGAACACGGGAAGAGTTTAGCCGGGAAAAAGTGTTGCGCGGACTGATCAGAGCGTGTGAGAAACGGCATGTATCCCTGGAAACGCTAGAGAACATCGTCAATGAAATCGAAACCGAGCTGCGCAACGGAGGAAAACAAGAATACCCTAGCAAAGAAATTGGCGAAAAAGTGATGGACAAACTCTATCATGTGGATGAAGTGGCGTATGTCCGTTTTGCTTCGGTTTACCGCCAATTTAAAGATATTAATGTGTTTGTCAAAGAGTTGACGGAGCTGTTGCGTAAATCCCGCTAGGAATCCCCGGAACGGATGAAACATCAAGATGAATGCTCAGATGGAGTGGTAACATGGCCGCAACATGGAAATATGTGCGCCCTATTGACCGCTATAAAGTCAGGATTATGGATCAGCCGGATGCTTTTCAGCTGAAAGTTTTGAGTCAGCTGTACCAGCCTTTGATCGGTCCTGAAGCCATTTCCCTATATTTCACTTTGTTTAGTGAGACAGATGGGGACCGCCGCTATTCGGCAGAGAAACAGCATCACTGGCTCATGAAGGCCATGGCCCTTCCCCTGGACCAGATTTATTATGCCCGCTTACGTTTAGAAGCGATCGGTCTGTTAAGAACCTACCGCAGGCAAACAGAAGAAGGGGCGCTGTTCACATACGAACTGTATCCCCCGCTTTCAGCCGAGCAATTCTTTGCCGATGATGTACTCAGCATTTGGTTGTATAATCAGGTTGGACCGGCACATTTTAAACAGTTGCGCGCCCGTTTCTCCTATTATCTGGTAGAAGAAGGGGAAGCGGTTCAGGACGAGGAGATCACGAAGCCGTTTCATGAGGTGTTTACCTCCATTCATCCTTCGGAGCTGGCTGTTCAGGAAGGGAGTCAGACCGAACAAGATCTTAAGGAAGCAGCCCAAGCGTATCCGTTGCCACTGCCTAAAGGAAGGGAAAGGAAACCTCTTTCCTTTGACGGTTATGAGTTGGACGTGGATTTATTGAAAAGTTTGCTGATGAAAGGGCTGGATCCAGATTCGATTTTAACCCATGAGAATGTTCAAGAAATAAAAAAGGTCGCTTTTTTTTATCAATTGGATGAATGGCGGTTGAGCCAGTTGATCCACGATGCCTTGACACTTGATGACCGTTTAGATATGGCTCAATTGCGGCGCCAGGCCAAATGGTATTATCGTTACCAATACGGTCGTCCTCCCCAAGTGCGCATGCGCATGCCTGCGGAAACCAAGAACAAGAGTAGGCCACAGGCCGAAAGGGAGATAGCCACCAGTCAGGAGACCCGTCCCGAAGAAATGACTGAGGAAGAGCGGCATCTTTACGTGCTGCAAACGATGAGTCCGCTTGAGCTTTTGGCTGCCTATCAAGATGGGGGAAAGGTGGCTGAAGCGGATGAAAAGTTGGTAGAAGAGCTGATTTTTGATTATCAACTTGAACCAAGCGTGGTCAACGTTTTGATTGAGTACATTTTGCTGACCAACGACTTCCGGCTGCCCCGCAGCTTGGTGACCAAGGTGGCTGCTCACTGGAAAAGGCTGAAGATTACCGACATGAGACAGGCCCTTGAAGTGGCCAAAAAGGAGCATCGGCAGTATAAAAAATGGCAAGAGAAACGGCAGCAAGGGGAGCGTCAAACGGCTCAACAGAGCACCCCTGCACGGGCCAAGGAGATGTCCGCCACAAAGGGGAAAGGAGTGCGCAAAGACGTTGTTCCATCCTGGGTTCAAGAGCAAGAGCGGGAACAATCCCTGGATTCCAAAAAGTCCCTGGATTCTAAAAAGCGGCAGGAGCAGGGTGAGAATCAACCCGCGTCAGGTGCCCAAATTTCCACACTGAGCGAGGAGCAAAAACGGGAGCGCATCAAATCTTTGTTAAAAGCATTGGGAGAGTGGGAGGAATAGGCCATGGAAGCCATCAAGCGGTCATTGGAAGCCTTTGTGAAAGCGCGGAATCTGGAACAAAAAATCCAAACTGACCTGTCTGCTTTGTTAGATCATCCCCTGGTCGAGGACTGGCTGAGCCGGCATCCCCAGTGGACGAAGACGAAATTGGAACGTTTTTCTATAAAAGTGAAGCACTATATACGGGAAGAAGAAAACTGTCAGAAGTGCCCTGGGCTGGACAGATGCCCCAATTTACTCAAAGGGCATAAAGCGGAGCTTTTAGCCTATAGTGGCATGGTGGATGTGACCTATACTCCTTGCCGTTATCAAAAGCGAGCCCTTCAAGAAGCCAGGAAAGCCAAATTGATTAAAAGCCACCACATTTCTGCCGATATCTTGCAAGGAAGTTTCCGCCATTTTGACCGGAACGATGCGGGCCGGCTGGATGCCTTTCAAGCCGTGCTGGACTTTTGCATGACCGTACAACCTGGGAAAAACCCGATGGGAATCTATCTCTATGGTCCGTTGGGGGTGGGGAAAAGCTATTTGCTGGGCGCAGCAGCCAATAAATTGGCTGAACGGGATATCGCGACATATATGGTCTATACCCCTGAATTTTTTAGGGAAGTGAAAGGTGCCATTGCTGAACAGAAGGTAGAGGAAAAGATTGAAGCGTTGCAGAAAGTGCCAGTGCTCATATTGGATGACATCGGTGCTGAAACGATTACAGCCTGGGCGAGGGATGAGGTGTTAGGTGCCATATTGCAGTACCGGGTGATTCATAAACTGCCTACCTTGTATACATCCAATTATGATTATGACCAGTTGGAGGATCATCTGGCCTATTCTCAAAAGGGCGGTATTGAACAGATGAAGGCCAAGCGGATTATGGAGCGCATTCGCCATTATACCCGTGCCTACTTTATGGAAGGACCTAACCGCCGTACCCAAATGAAGTGATCAACAAAAAAATTTGCGGTGCCCCCTTGCATTGTCTGCATGGACCTGCTATAATACACATTGTCGGTAATGACACGGGGCATTAGCTCAGCTGGGAGAGCGCCACGCTGGCAGCGTGGAGGTCAGCGGTTCGAGCCCGCTATGCTCCACCATACATAAACGAAAGCAAAGCACGATATCTGGTCTGGATATCGTGCTTTTTAGTTTGGCATATTTAAAACGGTTTTTGTTTTTCACATTAAAAAAAACAGTTAGTTAAGATGTTTTGAAACGGCCGATCAGTTGATACAAGTTGTTGGCCATCTCGTTGAGGGCATTGACTTATTTAGGCTTATGTTAATAGTCCAAAAGACCTATACCAGCTGTTAATAAAAACCCCCAAGAGACTTGTTCTCTTGGGGGACCGGTTAACGGGTATGATATTGATATAAGGGGATAAACAGGGCTTCTGGCCCAGTAGGCACCTGGCTGCCTCCTTTGGGCTCAATACTGATCCGGATAAATTCAATTTGTGTTGAGTCCTCGCCGCTCCAATATATATAACCTTTTCCTGAATCCATTTCAACCACACCTGCATTGTTTTCCCGTTGGCCAGCACTGATCCACACCTGATAATCCCTGTCAGCCAAAGGGCGTAACCCCTCAAGAAAGATAATGACTTCCTGGCTGGTATGGTTGATCCACAGATTTCCGTTTACGTCATAAGCGAGCAATCCGCTTTGCCGGGAATGGGGGTTGTTGGCCATGCCGATGCGGTAATGCACCGTTTGCGGGTCAATCAAAAATTCAGCTTCCCGGAAGACATGACTTTGGTGTTGGGATGTTTCCTGGTAAATCTCTTGGTTCACATGCCATCCCTTGGCAAAACTGAGACCAATAAACAAGCAGAGCGTAAGGATAACCACCGCTGGTTTTCTCCACAAGGGAGTGGGTCTCCGCTTGTGCAAGCCGATGGTCTTCTTTAACCGCTTATGAATTCGCGGCAATGCTGTCGCTATTTCCTTGTCCACTCCAGGTTGGGATTGTGCCTGAAGCAGCGTCATCCATTCATTGCGGCTCCTCTGGCATCGTGCACACGCTTGAAGATGGCGCTCAATCTCTTCCATTTGCTCAACCGGAAGTTTGGCCAACAGGCTGTCGACGATCATTTCATCAGTTAAACACTGCTTATGATTGTTCATCGGCTTTCCCCTCCTCCTGGCCCGCTCCAATTCCATTCTTCAAGCTGTTTCCTCATGTTTTTCAGACCGTAACGAATCAGGGATTTAACCGTTCCCAGCGGCCGTTTCAACTGTTTTGCAATTGAGCGGTGGCTTTCTCCTTTGAAATAGGCATGTAGAAGCACCTGCCGCTGGGCTGCCGGAATCTGATTTAAAGCTTTGGCCAGTGCTTCTTTTAACTCCCGGTATAAAGTGTGTTCCGCCGTTGGGTCTTCAAAAGAAGCAGGACGGCGGATGTTGACAGCTTCTTCCGCTTCTTGTAACAGATGTCTCTTGTGAATTCTCAGGCGGTCCAAACATTTGCTTTTGGTTTTGACAGCCAGCCAGGATTCAAAGGAACCTCTGGAAGGGTCATAACGCTCCGGGTGATTGAGCACCTCCAAAAAAATGTCATGGCACACATCTTCAGCTTCCTGCCTGTTTTTTAACATCGCCATCGCTATGCGTAAAATGAAAGGAAGGTATTTTTCGTACAGATAATCAAAAGACTCCTCTGATCCCCTCTTTACCCGTTCAACCAATAGCAGGACCTCTTGTTCCCTTTCCGCCATTTATCTCCCCCCAACAACTCTTGCCTCTCTTTTTTATGTACCAAATTTTTTGTCTGTTGGAAACCTGTCTCTAATGGCCTGTAACTGTGAAATGTTACCGCTATTTTGACGCAAAAAATTTTAATCTTCCTAAATCCAGTGAACGGTTTTCATCGTAAATACAATGAAGATACCTATCCAATGGAAAAAACAAAACAGTGATGCAGGAGGGACATGTATGGTAATGGCGGTTAAAAGGATGAACCGTGGGCGCTTGATTCGGTGGGTGATGATCGTTTTACTGGGGGTGAGCCTGATTGGGATAGGGCAAATAAGTGCCGCGGCCCAATCCCAGTTGCAGCTCTTTACTCCTTATCCTGGGGTGTCAGTTACTCCGGGTGAGTCGCTTAACTATGAGATTGAGGTGATTAACAATGGAGCCGGCATTCAGTATGTCACTTTCCGGATCGAAGGATTAGATGACAACTGGAACTATCATTTGACAGCGGACGGACGGGATATTAAACGTCTGTCAGTGCGGCCGGATCAAAATGAAACTGTTTATTTGCAAGTGGATGTGCCCCTAGAAATCGAAAAAGGAGAATATGAATTCCGCTTGATTGCTTCTGGCAGAAACAACGAACAGGCGGTCTTGCCCATTACAGTGGATGTGACTGAGGAAGGAACCTTCCGGACAGAGCTGACCAGCGACCAGCCGAATATGGAGGGGCACGCCGATTCCAGCTTTACATTTAAAGCCAGCTTGCGTAACAGAACGGCAAGTGAACAGCTGTATTCCTTATCGGCAGATGTGCCCCGGGGCTGGCAGGTGCGCTTTCAATCGGGAGGCCAGTATGTCACCTCGGTCAATGTAGATCCAAACGGGGTTCAAGATATCAACATTGAGGTGAACCCGCCTGAAGGCGTTAAAGAAGGTAAGTATACCATTCCCATCAAGGCTGCCACTAGCGGCACTTCCGCTACCCTGGAATTAGAAGTGGTGATTACAGGAACCTATGATCTTGTCCTCAGCACACCCAGTGAACGCTTAAATTTTGATATCACGGCTGGCAGAAGCAAAACGATTGAACTGGAAGTAACCAATCAGGGAACGGCTGACTTGCGGGATATTGAATTGGATGCTTCAACGCCAGTCAACTGGGAAGTGACATTTGAACCAAACCGTATTGACATGTTGCCAGCAGGCGAGTCAGCCCGGGTACGGGCAACGGTGACAGCAGACTCTAATGCCCTGGCTGGAGATTATATGCTGAATCTTGAAGCCCGTGCACCAGAGGTATCCCATTCTGCTTCTTTCCGGGCCACAGTCAAAACACCCCTGTTGTGGGGATGGATTGGCATCTTGATTATTGCCGGCGTTATTGGGGGTATTGGTTACTTGTTTAAAAAGTACGGGAGGAGATAGCCCATGGCTGTGATTGAACTGAAAGGATTAACCAAGGTATATGATGGTTATACCGCAGTGGACCATATTGATCTGGCTGTGGAGCAGGGTGAAATCTTTGGCCTCTTGGGTCCTAACGGAGCCGGGAAAACAACCACGATTTTGATGATGCTGGGTCTGATTGAACCGACGTCCGGTTCCGTAAGGGTTTGTCAGCTTGATTCCATTCGCAATCCCATTGAGGTGAAAAAGCGTGTGGGCTATCTTCCTGATGACCTCGGTTTTTACGATGAACGGACAGGGCTGGAAAACTTGCTGTTAACCGCTCAATTAAACGGCATCCCCCTCACTGAAGCGCGGCAAAGGGCGGAAACCTTGCTTGACAAGGTAGGATTGGCCCATGCAGCCCAGCAGAAAGCGGGAACCTATTCCCGGGGGATGAGACAACGGCTGGGACTGGCCGATGTATTGATGAAAAAACCGGAAGTGGTTATTTTGGATGAGCCTACGCTGGGACTTGACCCTGAAGGAATGCAAGAATTGCTGGCGTTAATCCAGTCCTTAAGCAAGGATGAAAACATGACCGTTCTGTTGTCCTCCCACCATTTATACCAGGTGCAGCAAATTTGTGACCGGGTAGGCTTGTTTGTGGGGGGGAAGCTGATGGCGGTCGGCCCCATCGACCAACTGGCCAGAGAATTGTTTAAGGATGAACCGCTTGTTGTCTTTGTCAAATGTACGCCCGTTTCTGACCGTCTGAAGGAGCAGGTGCTGTCCTTGCCGGGTGTTCTGGAAGTAAAAGCAGAAGCAGAACCGTGGGAAGTCATCTGTGAGAGGGATGTCAGCGGGGAGATTGCCCGCACCGTTGTGGAGAACGGTGCACGGCTGGAACACCTTAGTACCAAGGATTACGGCCTGGATGAGATTTACCGCCGTTACTTTAAAGGAGGGGATATGGGTGACGCGTCCCAGCCTTAAACGCTGGATACCTGCTCAATTAATGTTTTGGCGTCAGGTAAAAGAGGATCAAGCTAAACACCAGGAAACAAAAGCGCAAGAACCTCTTCACCCGTTTTGGGTACTGGTTCAAAAAGAAGTGACGGATCACATGCGCAGCTGGCGGTATCTCATTTTGCTGGCCATTCTTGTGTTAACGTGTATGGGTTCGCTGTACACCGCTTTGATGAGCATCAGGGATGCGGTCTCTCAAGAAGGACCGGAGGTTGGTTTTGTCTTTTTAAAACTGTTTACAGCCTCCGATGGCTCTCTGCCCCCTTTTATCACCTTTGTCGGTTTTCTGGGTCCTTTACTGGGGATTACCTTGGGCTTTGATGCTGTTAATTCGGAACTGAACAAACGGACCTTGATTCGCATTTTGTCCCAGCCGGTTCCCAGGGATTATGTCATCAATGCCAAATTTGTCGGGGCGTTAATGATGATTGCGCTTTTGTTTTTCGCCCTCGGTTTTCTCGTCATGGGGTTAGGGTTGATGATGATTGGCATTCCGCCTACGCCTGAGGAATTTTTGCGCATACTTGCCTTCCTGGTCCTCAGTGTCGTCTATGTGGCTTTTTGGCTGAATCTGTCCATTCTGTTCTCCATCCGTTTCAGGCAGGCGGCCACTTCTGCCCTGGCCAGCATTGCTGTCTGGTTGTTTTTCTCTGTATTTTACCAGCTCATTGTCAATATGATCGGCTTGGCCCGGGCCAACACAGGGCTGGCACAGGAGGCATCGGCTTCGGTTGAACAAATTCAGTTGGTGCAAGCCTTGTTAAGGTTATCCCCCAACCACCTGTTTAGCGAGGCGACCATGACACTGCTGGTGCCATCGATCCGCAGCCTGGGTCCGTTGACCATGGAGCAAGTGTACGGAGCGCTGCCTACGCCCTTACCGCTGGGACAAAGTTTATTATTGGTCTGGCCCCAGGTCACCGCACTGGTGGCGGTAAGCATGCTCTGTTTTGCTTTCTCATACGTGTCCTTTATGAGACAAGATATTCGTGCCAGATAGACGAAATCAGATAGACGAAAAGGGCTTGAGGCGAAGCACCTTGACCAGGGCTTCGCCTTTTGTGATGCAGGTGCCTATTTTAAGGCAAACGACCAAAAGTGGGAAGAAATCTAACATGGCTCCAGAGATGACTTTGCTAACGGGACTTAATCGTATAAATCATAACAGGAAATTCCCCCTGTTCATCGTAAAGAATATTAATATCCTCCATGCTGACCTCTCCGCGTGCCAGAGGATCGTAGCTCATATGGGGAATCATGCTGTAATAATACCGCTGGCCATCCACTTCAATCCCTTCCACATTGCTTTTCTTCACCCACACACCCGGTTCTGCTTCAATGAACGGATCATCATCCCTTACCGTTTGGGCATAAGTGAGCACGTGTTTAACAATCTTCGCTTGGACTTTGTTAGTTGTTTGATTCGCCGCTTGAAAGCCCTGTTCCATGTTTCTCTCTAGTGAAGGAGGATGGGCAGAGGATGAAAGGCGGCTGTCCAGGCCTGCCATGAACAGCAAGATACACAAAACTAAGATCGCCATAAGCCACGTGCGTCCCATCTGGATGCCCCCTTTCGGTACAAAAATAGTGCTTAATCGTCACTGTTCCCATTCCGGCCCTGATTCAAACCCGGCTTGTCCAAAACAATGGGTATTTGCTTATTTGATATAGTTATATGTTCATCGCATAAATTGATGACTGCAGGTGTAAGCTCAATTTAATATTCATTCATATATTTTCCACTGCTGTCGCATACTAAGTTTGTGATCTTTTCCAACAGGAGATGAGCGCATGAATGAAGTGTTGTTAAGTCTGCTGGTGGGGATGGTGGTCGGCTTCCTGTTTACACTGCTGAAACTTCCCTTGCCCGCCCCGCCAGTGCTGGCCGGCGTCATGGGCATTGTAGGCATTTATGTGGGAGGAACAATCGCACAAAAAGTATTGCATTACTTAGGCTGAATGTGGTATGAACATATAAGCGGATGTCCCACTGATTATTGTCAATGAAAGGGTGTTTTATGTGAATTATATCTGGGGTATATTTGGTATTTTAGTGATTTTTGCAATCGCTTTCCTTTTTTCGGCCAATAGGACGCGCATTAACCTGCGCACCATCTTGGGAGGATTAGCCATCCAAATCACTTTTGCTTTCATAGTCTTAAAATGGGAATTTGGACGGACGATCTTTTTGGGGATTACGCAGTGGGTCTCCAAGATTATGGATTTTGCCCGGGAAGGCTCACAGTTTTTGTTTGGCGGCTTGTTTAATGAATACAACGACTTTATTTTTGCCTTTGAGGTACTGACCATTATCATTTTCTTCTCTTCCTTAATCTCTGTGTTGTATTATCTGGGTGTCATGCAGTGGTTTATCAAAATTATCGGGGGTGCGTTGGCCAAAGTGCTGGGGACAAGCCGTCCTGAATCCTTGTGTGCGGCGGCTAATATTTTTGTGGGACAAACTGAAGCACCGCTGGTAGTTAGGCCCTATATTGAAAAAATGACCCAGTCCGAATTGTTTGCTGTGATGACCGGCGGACTGGCCTCCGTGGCCGGATCCGTTCTGTTCGGCTATGCCGCTTTAGGTATCCCCCTGGAATATTTGTTGGCGGCCAGTTTCATGGCTGCTCCGGCGGGTCTGATCATGGCTAAAATGATCATGCCAGAAGTGAACAAGCAGCAGCTTTCCGACGAAAAAGTGGATCTGGAAAAAGATAAAGAATCTGCCAATGTGATTGATGCTGCTGCCCGGGGAGCTTCTGTTGGTTTGAAACTGGCTTTGAACGTGGGGGCTATGTTACTCGCGTTTATTGCCCTGATTGCCCTCATCAACGGCATATTAGGAGCTGTTGGTGGTTGGTTAGGTTTTCCAGAGCTTACCTTGGATCTGATCTTTGGCTATGTTTTTGCCCCCATTGCCTTTGCTATTGGTGTGCCTTGGTCTGAAGCGGTATCAGCCGGTTCATTTCTCGGACAAAAAATTGTGCTTAACGAATTTGTCGCCTACGTCAGCTTTTCAGAAGTGATGGCGGAACTAACGCCGAAAACAGTGGCTATTCTCAGCTTTGCTTTATGCGGATTTGCCAATCTGAGCTCACTTGGTATTTTGCTGGGCGGGATTGGCGGCTTGGCTCCCAGCCGGCGTCCGGATATTGCCCGTCTTGGGCTCAGGGCTATTTTGGCCGGCACGTTGGCTTCGTTGCTGAGCGGCGCAATTGCCGGCATGCTGATTGGCTAGCCTGTCCGTTTATCCCGCAGCACGGCTGTCCCTAAAATGTTTTTCTGGGGACAGCCTTTTTGTGTGCCTGAACCCGCCCGGAAAAAAGTTTGAAAAGCCATAAATTCACGCCCAGCAAGTGAGTAAGCGTTTTCAACTTTTTCGTTAAATCGAAAAAGTCAAAAAATGGTCTTGACTCCGCTAGAACCTGGTATTAAAATAGCTATCAAAATTAAAAAAGCACTGAATATTGAGGGGTCAGGAGGATATCTAGGGTTCCGCTGTAAGCTTGTTTCATGAGTTAGTGTGTCATATAAGCTTACAGGTCTGGTCCGAGCGATATCAGCACCATGGGATATGGTGTACACCGTGAGGACAAAAGCCTCTGCGGATAGGTTCTGACGTTAAAGCGACGTTATGGCTTATTTGCAGGGTTTTTGTCCTTTTTTGAAAGGACGTTGCGCCAATCTTTCTACAACATGACAGTTCAAAAAATTTCCTCAAAGGGAGCGTGCTCAAAGTGGATCAGTGGATCTTCATGGACGGTGAGTTTGTCACCAAAGATGAAGCAAAGGTATCGGTCTATGATCATGCGTTTCTTTATGGCGATGGCGTGTTTGAAGGCGTGAGGGCCTACTCCGGCAATGTGTTCAAACTGAAGGAGCACCTTGAGCGGCTGTACAATTCGGCTAAAGTGATTATGCTTGAGATTCCCTACACGATGGACGAGATGGAACACATTGTCTGTGAAACGTTGCGTAAAAACAGCTTGGAGGATGCTTACATTCGCATTGTCGTCTCCCGGGGAAAAGGCAACCTGGGTTTAGACCCCTTTACTTGTGGCCGTCCTCAAGTGATTGTTATTGCTGAAGCATTGGCCTTATATCCTAAAGAATTTTATGAAAAAGGGCTGGAAATTGTGACAGTTGCCACCCGTCGCAACCGCCCGGATGTTCTAAGTCCCAAGATCAAGTCGCTTAACTATTTAAATAACATTTTAGTCAAAATTGAAGCCCATCTGGCTGGAGTCAAGGAAGCGATGATGCTGAATACGGAAGGTTATGTGGTGGAGTGTTCCGGTGATAACATTTTCATCATCAAAGACGGCGTGCTGTACACACCGCCAACCTATTTGGGCGCCTTAGAAGGCATTACCCGCAACGCCATAATCGATTTAGCCCGGGAAAAGGGCTATGTGGTGAAGGAGGAACCATTTACCCAATATGATGTCTATACCGCCGATGAAGTGTTCTTAACGGGAACAGCAGCCGAAGTAATTGCGGTTGTAAAAGTGGATGGCCGCGTGATTGGCAATGGCCGGCCGGGCCCGCATACCCAGGTTTTACTGCAAGCCTTTCGTGAATTAGTGGTCACTGACGGTGTAAAGGTTTATCCGGAAAAAAAGTATCAGGTGGGCTGATATTCAAGTGAACAAGGTTCTGAATCTGAGAGCTTAAATGTGAGATAAGACCAGGGATTTAAGAGCAATTGAAGGAGCAGAGGTTGAAGATTCAGGACTTTTTGATAACTGATAACTCTATAACGTTAAAACGTTGAAGGGGAAAAGTAGTCTTAAGCCTGTGTATCTACAGAGAGCCGGGGCAGCTGAAAACCGGTGATACACACTTAAGATGAACTCACCCCTGAGTGTCTCGCTGAACGCTAGGGCAAGTAGGTGAGGCCGGGTGCACTGCACTCGTTATTAAAACGGACGGAGTGGATGGCCATTCCGTTCATGAGGCATTGTCCGCAAGGGCAATGTGAAGAAGGGTGGTACCATGGAAAGGAAATCTTTTCATCCCTTACTTGGCCGGACGGTCGTGGTGTGGGGAAGAAAAGGTTTTTTTATTCGCCAAAAACAGATTAGAGGGGATGAATATGAGCGTAAAATTGCAAGCGGAAGAAACGGCCGCCCATGGTGGCCAGAAGATGATGTCTGGGGCACAAATGCTGGTTGAGGCGTTGAAAAAAGAAGGAGTAGAAGTGATTTTTGGTTATCCGGGAGGAGCAGTGTTAACCATTTATGATGCTTTGTACGATGCTGGCATTCGCCATATTTTAACCCGGCATGAACAGGGGGCCATTCATGCGGCTGAAGGGTATGCCCGGGTGACAGGCAAAACGGGCGTGGTGATTGCCACATCAGGTCCCGGCGTGACCAATATCGTCACCGGTTTGACCGATGCTATGATGGATTCCCTGCCTATCGTGGTCATTGCTGGTCAGGTTAACACCTCCGTCATGGGTACCGACGCTTTCCAGGAGGCCCCCACGGTAGGGATTACCATGCCCATTACGAAGCACAATTACCAGGTGAAATCGGTCACTGATCTGCCCAGGATCATCAAGGAAGCGTTCCATATTGCCAGCACGGGACGTCCAGGGCCAGTACTTATCGATATTCCCAAAGACATTTCCAATCAAGAAGGGCTGTTTGATTATCCTGAACAGGTGTCCCTCAGGGGATATCAGCCGACGATCATCCCTAACCGGCTGCAGATTCAAAAAATTGTGGCTGCGGTCAAACAGGCCAAAAAGCCGGTTATCCTGGCCGGGGCTGGCGTGCTCCATGCCAAAGCCCACCGGGAGCTGAGAGCCTTTGCCGAACGCGTTCATATCCCGGTCGTCAATACGCTCTTAGGCCTGGGTTCCTTCCCGGGAGATCATCCCTTGTTTTTGGGGATGGGGGGGATGCATGGCACGTATGTGGCCAATATGGCTTTGTATGAAGCAGACCTGATCATTAATTTCGGTGCCCGTTTTGACGACCGCCTGACAGGCAATCCCAAACACTTTGCCAAGTATGCCAAAGTGGCCCATGTGGATATTGATCCGGCCGAAATCGGCAAAGTGGTTAAGACAGATATTCCGGTGGTGGGTGATGCCAAAGAAGCGTTAAAGATGCTCTTGGAAGAAGATCTGGTGCCTGGGGAGACCGCAGAGTGGTGGCGCCACCTGGAACGGCTCAAAAAAGAGTATCCCTTATGGTACAACGAGGATAACCAAACCTTGAAACCCCAGCGGTTAATCGAAATGATTCATGAATTAACCGGCGGTAACGCCATAGTGACCACTGATGTGGGCCAACATCAGATGTGGGCAGCTCAATATTACCCCTTTAAGGAGCCGCATCGCTGGGTCACCTCAGGGGGACTGGGCACCATGGGCTTTGGCTTTCCGGCAGCTATCGGGGCTCAAATCGCCAGGCGTGACCAAACGGTGCTGGCGGTTGTCGGAGACGCCGGTTTCCAGATGACCTTACAGGAGCTTTCTGTCCTCACCGATTATGATTTGCCGGTCAAAGTGATCATTGTCAATAACTATGCCTTGGGCATGGTCAGACAGTGGCAGCAGTTGTTCTACCGGGAAAGATATTCAGAGTCTTTGTTGCCTAATCAGCCTGACTATGTGAAACTGGCTGAATCCTATCAGATCAAAGGGCTTAAAGCTGATACGGAACAAGAAGCAAGGGCAGCGATCAAAGAGGCGCTGAACACCCCTGGCCCCGTCTTGGTTGACTGCCGGGTGACGCCTGATGAAAATGTGTATCCCATGATTCCGCCGGGCAAGGGGATTCACGAAATGGAGGGGGTTAAACCATGAGGCGCATTTTAAGCGTCATTGTCAATGATCACCTGGGTGTGCTGAACCGGATCACAGGTTTGTTTTTGCGCCGCGGTTTTAACATTGAAAGCATTACCGTTGGCAAGACAGAGACGGAAGGCTTGTCCCGGATGACTATTGTGGTCAATGTGGAAGATGAGCGCACCAATGAACAGATTATCAAGCAACTGCACAAGCAGATTGATGTGATTAAGGTGATCGACATCACCAATGAGCCTGCTGTGGAGCGGGAACTGGTGATGATCAAAGTGCTCAGTCCTCTGCAAAAAAGGGCAGAGCTGACCAACCTGATCGAACCTTTTCGGGCCTCGATTATTGATGTCACCCTGGAAAGTGTCACCATTCAAGCCACGGGTAATCCAGAAAAAATAGAGGCTTTGATTGAATTGTTACGCCCCTATGGCATTAAGGAGCTGGCCCGTACAGGGGTGACCGCCTTTAAGCGGGGCGGGGAACGGGAGCGGGAAGTTCCCCGCATCAAGCACGATTCGCTCTCGCTAATTTAAACGGGCCCCGTCATCATTTAGAGATCAATGTATTTCAATAAAAAGTAAAAAAGGAGAGGTTACCATGGCAAAGATGTACTATGATCACGATGTTCAGTTAGATGTGCTGCAGGACAAAACAGTTGCTGTGATTGGTTATGGTTCCCAGGGCCATGCTCATGCCCAAAACTTAAGAGATAACGGCATCAATGTGGTGATCGGTCTGCGGCAGGGAAAATCCTGGCGCAAGGCGGAAGAGGACGGTTTTCAGGTCTATCCTGTATCCAAGGCAACCCAACAGGCGGATATCGTCATGCTGCTTTTGCCCGATGAAAAACAACCACAAGTCTACGAACAGGAAATCAAACCCTATTTAAGAGCAGGTCAGGCGCTCGCTTTTGCCCATGGGTTTAACGTTCATTTCAACCAGGTAGTCCCGCCTGACAATGTGGATGTCTTTTTGGCTGCCCCCAAGGGACCCGGCCATTTGGTCCGCCGTGTGTTTCAGGAAGGCGGCGGGGTTCCCGGCTTGATTGCCGTTTATCAGGATGTCACCGGCCAAGCCAAAGAGATCGCCTTGGCTTACAGCAAAGGAATTGGCTGTACCCGTGCAGCGGTCATTGAAACGACTTTCAAGGAGGAAACAGAAACAGATTTGTTTGGAGAGCAAGCGGTGCTGTGCGGCGGAACCACGGCGCTCATTAAAGCAGGGTTTGAAACGTTGACAGAAGCGGGTTACCAGCCGGAAGTGGCTTACTTTGAATGTTTGCACGAATTGAAACTGATCGTGGACCTGTTGTACGAAAGCGGCTTGGAGGGTATGCGCTACTCTATCTCTGATACTGCCCAGTGGGGAGATTTGACGGCAGGACCGCGTATCATTAACGAACAAACGAAACAAGAGATGAAAAAGCTTCTGGAAGAAATCCAATCCGGGGAGTTTGCCAAAGGCTGGGTGCTGGAAAATCAAGCTAACCGCCCCATGTTTAATGCCTTGACCCGGAGGGACAATGAGCATCCCATTGAACAGGTGGGACGCCGCCTGAGAGAGAAAATGCCCTTTATTAAAGGAAAAAACAGTGTGGCAAAGGATGTGGTGACGAGTGCGAAAAATTGACATCTTTGACACCACACTGAGAGACGGGGAACAGTCTGCCGGGGTGAATCTCCATTTCAATGAGAAAGTGGAGATCGCTTATCAACTGGAACGGTATGGTGTCAATATTTTGGAGGCTGGCTATCCAGCCTCCTCTGAAGGAGACTTCCGGGCGGTTCAATACATCGCCAGAACCATTAAAGGTTGTTCTGTTACCGGTCTGGCCCGCTCGGTGCAAAGCGACATTGATGCTGCCTGGGAAGCCTTAAAGGATGGGGTGGATCCCCGCTTGCACGTCTTTATCGCCACCTCCCCCATCCATATGCAATACAAATTGAAGATGTCAGAAGAAGAATTAATCGAAACGGCCGTTTCCGCTGTGAAATATGCCAAACGTTTCTTCCCCAAAGTGCAATGGTCGGCGGAGGATGCCACCCGCAGCGATTGGGATTTTCTGGTTGAGATCATTACCAAAGTGATTGATGCCGGCGCTTGTGTCATCAATCTTCCAGATACCGTCGGTTACATGCATCCTGAAGAGTATGGCTCTCTGTTCCGTTACATCCGGGAACATGTGCCCAATATTGACAGGGTGAAGCTCTCTGCCCACTGTCATGATGATTTGGGTATGGCGGTGGCCAATTCCCTGGCAGCCATCGAGAATGGAGTGGAGCAAATAGAAGGAACCATTAACGGCATTGGCGAACGGGCCGGCAACGCCGCTTTGGAAGAGATCGGTGTAGCCTTGTATACCCGCCGGGATCATTATCAGGCCGAAACCAGTCTCGACCTGTCCCAAACCATCCGCACCAGCCAGCTGGTCAGCAAATTGACCGGGATGCCTGTTCCGCCAAACAAAGCGGTGGTTGGGGCCAATGCCTTTGCCCATGAATCAGGCATCCATCAGGATGGAGTACTGAAAAATAAACTGACCTATGAAATTATTGAACCCGAGTTGGTTGGCCTGTCTTCTAACCGCATGGTGCTGGGCAAACATTCTGGCCGTCACGCCTTCAGAGAAAAATGCAAGGAAATGGGGCTGCAGCTGTCCGAAGAAGCGTTCCAAAACCTGTTTAAAGCTTTCAAAGATCTGACAGCCAAAAAGAAAGAAGTCACCGAGGACGATATTTTGACCTTGCTCATGAACACCAACGTGCAAGCCAAAGAAGAACGCTATGAACTGCAATTCTTACAGGTGGCCTATGGGTCTACGGTAGTGCCCACCACCACAGTGGGGATTAAATTGCCCAGCGGTGAGGTCGTGCAAGAGTCAGCCACAGGCAAGGGCAGCGTTGAGTCCTTGTACAATGCGATTCAGCGTGTACTGGACAGTGAGGTCAAACTGCTCGACTACCGTATCCAATCCACCACGAGCGGCATTGACTCGCTGGCCGAAGTCTACGTCAAAGTGAACTATCACGGGCAAACATCAAGCGGGCGGGGTATTGAGCATGATGTGCTGGAAGCATCGGCTAAGGCCTATTTGGATGCAGTAAACCGCATCTTGTTTAAAGAGCAATATATGCAAGTCCAGAACAAACAGAGTGAAGAAATAAAAGGAGTGAAAGCCCTTTGATCAAGCAGATTGCCGTCCTGCCAGGGGACGGGATAGGACCTGAAGTGACTGAAGAAGCTGTCCGGCTCTTAGAGGAAGTGGGAAAACAGTTCGGCCATACATTCCAGTTCCAATTTGCTGACATCGGGGGATGTGCCCTGGACAAAACGGGGACTCCCTTGCCTGAAGAGACATTACAAATCTGCCGGGAAAGCGACGCCATCCTGCTGGGGGCGGTGGGCGGCCCCAAGTGGGATCATGGCCCCGGGGAGAAAAGGCCTGAAGCCGGTTTGTTGAAATTGCGCAAAGAATTGCAGCTCTATGCCAATCTCCGGCCTGTAATCGTTTTTCCAGCACTGGTTAATGCTTCAACCCTGAAACCGGAAGTGTTGGAAGGCGTTAACTTAATGATTATCCGGGAATTAACAGGCGGACTTTATTTTGGTCAGCCCAGGGGACGAAAAGAAACAGACGAAGGGCTGGCTGTGGTAGATACACTGTACTACACAGAGGCTGAGATCGAACGGGTGTTGCGGAAAGCCTTTGAGATTGCCCGGTTGAGAAAGAAACATTTGGTCTCAGTCGATAAAGCCAATGTATTGGATAGCAGCCGTTTGTGGAGAGAAACCGCGGATCGGATCGGAAAAGAATATCCCGATGTCAAGCTGGAACATATGCTGGTTGACAATGCGGCCATGCAGTTGATCAGAAGGCCCGGCCAGTTTGACACGGTAGTCACAGAGAATATGTTCGGAGATATTTTAAGTGATGAAGCGGCCATGTTAAGCGGATCCTTGGGCATGCTCCCATCAGCCAGTCTGAGCGATAGCGGGCCTGGTCTGTATGAACCGGTCCACGGCTCAGCCCCGGATATTGCCGGACAAAATCTGGCTAATCCGCTGGCCACCTTTTTGTCCGTGGCCATGATGCTCAAATACTCCTTTAACCTGGAACAAGAAGCCCAAGCCATTGAACAGGCGATTCACAAGGTCCTTGAAGACGGCTACCGCACCCGCGATTTGGCCCAAGAAGGTGAGCGGTATCTGACCACAACAGAGATGGGTGAAAAAGTGCGGGCTTATCTGAAACAGGAAGTTCCTTCCTAATTAGAGGACCAAGGTTCGGTGAAAGAGATCAAGGACACAGAAAAATAAAAAGCAATCGTCAAGAGATATTGTTAAAAGAGGTGATCAACATTGAGTCCCAAAACTATGATCGATAAAATTTGGGAGCAGCATGTGGTGGTGGAAGAAGAAAACAAACCCAGCCTGATTTATATTGATTTGCACCTGATTCACGAAGTCACATCTCCCCAGGCCTTTGAAGGCTTGCGGCTGGCCGGGCGCCGGGTGCGCCGGCCCGATTTGACCTTTGCCACGATGGACCACAATGTACCCACGGATGATCCCTTTTCCACCAAAGATGAGATTGCCGTCAAACAAATGAAAACATTAACGGAGAACTGTAAGGAGTTTGGCATTCCTTTGGCCGACTTGCACAGTGAAGAACAAGGCATTGTCCATGTAATCGGACCTGAGCTGGGGCTCACCTTGCCGGGCAAAACCATTGTTTGCGGAGACAGCCACACCTCCACTCATGGCGCCTTTGGGGCCTTGGCCTTCGGCATCGGGACCAGTGAAGTGGAACATGTGCTGGCCACCCAGTGTCTGTGGCAAAAGCGCCCCCGGACCATGCGGATTAATATCACAGGCGAGCGCGGATTAGGCGTGATGGCCAAAGATGTGATTTTAGGGTTGATCGCCACATATGGGGTAGACTTTGGCACGGGTTATGTGGTGGAATATGCCGGTCCCGTGATCAAAAATATGACCATGGAAGAGCGTATGACCATCTGTAACATGTCGATTGAATTTGGTGCCAGAGCCGGTTTAATCGCCCCAGATGAGACCACTTTTGAGTATCTCCGCGGGCGGCTTTATGCACCTAAGGGAGAGGCCTTTGAACAGGCTGTGGAGGAGTGGAAAGCGCTGGCCACTGACGAGGGGGCCACATTTGATAAAGAAGTCACCTTTGATGTGTCTGACCTTGAGCCGCAGGTGACCTGGGGCACCAACCCTGGCATGGGCACCGGGATCAGCGGGGTCGTGCCAGATCCCAGCGATTTTGAAAGCGAAGTGGAACAGCGGGCAGTTGCCCAGGCTCTGGAATATATGGGGCTGAAACCCGGGACTAAGATCACTGAGATTCCCGTCGATTATGTCTTTATCGGTTCGTGTACCAACTCCCGCATTGAGGATTTGCGGGAAGCGGCCCGCATTGTGAAAGGGCGCAAGGTGGCACCTGGTGTAACGGCACTTGTCGTCCCCGGTTCCAAAAAAGTGAAGCGGCAAGCAGAGGAAGAGGGATTGCACCATATCTTTATCGAGGCTGGTTTTGAGTGGAGAGGAGCAGGATGCAGCATGTGCCTGAGCATGAACCCCGATGTGGTTCCGCCTGGCAAGCGGTGTGCTTCCACTTCTAACCGCAATTTTGAAGGCCGCCAGGGCCGAGGCGCTAGAACCCATTTAGTCAGCCCGGCGATGGCTGCTGCTGCAGCTGTGTTTGGTCATTTTGTCGATGTACGTGAACTAGATGTGACAAGGAGGGATCAGCATGGAGCCCCTCATTCGGCATAGAGGTTTAGTGGCACCATTAGATAAAGTGAATGTGGATACGGACCAGATCATTCCCAAACAATTTTTAAAGCGTATCGAACGCACAGGTTTCGGACAGTTTCTGTTTTATGACTGGCGCTATTTGGATGACGGGTCGCCCAACCCCCAATTTACCTTGAATGAAACCAGGTATCAGGGTGCCAGTATCTTGCTCACCCGTCACAATTTCGGGTGTGGCTCCTCTCGCGAGCATGCCCCGTGGGCACTCTTGGATTACGGGTTTAAGGTGATCATTGCGCCCTCCTTTGCCGATATCTTTTATAATAACTGCTTTAAAAACGGTATTTTGCCCATTACCCTGGATGAAAAGGAAGTCGACCAGTTGTTTAAGCGGACATTGGCCACCGAAGGATATGAACTAACTGTAGATCTTGAGAAGCAGGAGATCTATGATCAAGCAGGATGGAAAACGTCGTTTACAACGGACCCTTACCGTCGGGAGATGTTGCTCAAAGGATTGGATGACATTGGTGTAACGGAGTTATATGCCGAAGAGATTGCTCGCTATGAACAAACCAAACGCAAGACGTATCAATTAATTCACGGGCTTGAAGCAGGAAGCCAAAGTTCCACTTAATGAAGCAGATGGATGAAAAGCGGGTTGTTGATTAAACGGTAAAACGGCTTGGCTAAAACGGTCAACGGCTCTTTATCTTGCATGTATAGATCACCCCCTCCGACCATAGACTAGGTAGAAATGGTGGTTCGGTGAGGGGGTGAATTGTTGTTTATTATTCAGTTTGAGCCAGGAGCGCATTCCCTGTGGAATCAGGAATGGATGCTGTTTGTGGAGGATATGTACCAGTCGGTCAAATGGTTTGAACAATTGGATTTCGATGTTCAGTTTGAGTATACGCCTCAGACATTAACCCTTCGCTGTCTCAGCTATCCGGAGAGGCTGTCTACGGATGAAGCCCGCAGGATTTGGCAGCACGTGCTCGGCTCCTTGATAGCTGATTTTGTTGTGGATAAATTAGAGGATTTCCTGCTGGTGGACTTTATTCAGCATACTTATGGCTACCGCCAACTGCAAGAGCTTAGCCGCCTTTATCTCTATTGTGACCAGTTGCTCAACGCACGGGAAGATGAAGAGGACTTAGGATGGCTGGATGAAGATCAGGTAATGGAAAGAAAACAATTGATTTACCAGCAGGTGTATACCTATCTGAGTGATGCTGAGGCCCTTAATCTCCAGGGATTTTTCCAATTTAGACTGAAGGCGTATTGCCAGAAATTGATGGAGGCTATTGAATGTGCCATTGATGAATACGTGCTGGACCAGGAGTATGATCGCTTTCTGCAATTATTGCGGTTGTTTGTCAGGTCCCAGATGCCTAAATGTGCTCTCCTGCATGTGGTGCACATTGGCCAGCACCTCTTCCATGTTTTTGATCAGAATAGTCACCCGGTGAGCCAAGAAAAACTGATGGAACGCCTCTCAGAATGGACGGGCTCCTTCACCAGCCAGGATGAATTAATCATCAGCGCTTTGATCAGTTATCTGCCACGCCGCATCATTTTGCACACCCCCTGCCCCGATCAACCGGTGATCCGCACCTTACAGCACATTTTCAGCGATCGGCTGACGCTTTGCACGGGTTGTGAGCAGTGCGACCAGTGGAAACGAGAGATACAGATTCAGTCACCAGAACTTGACTATCATGTTTAGGACCGTTATAATACAAAATTAAATTGGATGTTATCATCAATGCGTTATAGTCGATAACAGCGATGAGGAGGACATGAACCATTCTCCCCTCTCTTTGCCAGAGAATGGAGCCGCAGGCTGGAAGCTCCTAAAGAGAGAAGAATGGTTTACCCCCTCCAGAGCTGCTGCGGGGAAATGACTGCCTTGAGGTCAGAGTAACTGCAGCCGGGCCATCCCGTTACGATGCAGAGCATGAAGCAGGCCGTGCTTGAGAGCGTGTATCAAGCAATGCTTGAGCGGCTTGTTTCATGGAATTAGGGTGGAACCACGACGATGCTCGTCCCTAAGAGGGGGGCGAGTTTTTTGTTTGTCTCCAAATGGATCTGTTCTCGCCATGTTTAACAGTAATCATTTGAGGAGGAGTGGTGACCGTGTCAGCTGTATCTGTTGTTTTACCTGATGGCGCACAAAAAGAAGTGGAGCAAGGCAGCACGATTGAGGATGTAGCTGCTAAAATCAGCCCTGGATTAAAAAAGAAAGCCATTGCTGGAAAAATAAACGGCAAACTTGTTGATCTCTCCACCCCTGTCCAGGAGGGAGACCAGGTGGAAGTGGTCACGATTGATTCGGAAGAAGGTCTGGAAGTATTGCGACACAGTACAGCCCATCTCATGGCTCAAGCCGTCAAACGGCTCTACGGATCTGACAAAGTGAAACTGGGTGTTGGCCCCGTCATTGAAAACGGATTTTACTATGATATGGATCTGCCTGAGTCCCTTTCCCAGGACGATCTGGCCAAAATTGAAGCTGAAATGAAGAAAATTGTCCAGGAAGATCTTCCGATCAAACGGCGGGTAGTCTCCCGGGAAGAGGCTCTGCGCTTGTATGAAGAGATTGGGGATCAATACAAACTGGAGCTGATCCGGGAGCTTCCCGAGGATGAGGAAATCACTATTTACGAGCAAGGGGAATTTTTTGATTTGTGCCGCGGTCCCCATGTGCCTTCCACCGGCAAGCTGAAAGTGTTTAAGCTATTGAGTGTATCCGGGGCATACTGGAGAGGCGATTCGAATAACCCGATGCTGCAAAGAATATACGGAACCGCCTGGCCCAAACAATCACAATTGGAAGAATACCTTAAACAGCTTGAAGAAGCGAAAGAACGGGATCATCGCAAATTGGGCAAACAATTGAAAATCTTTACCATGTCTCAGGAAGTGGGCCAAGGTTTGCCGTTATGGCTGCCAAACGGGGCAACGGTTCGGCGCATCATTGAACGCTATATTGTGGACCTTGAAGAAAAATGGGGTTATAAACATGTTTACACCCCCCATTTGGCCAATGTGGAACTGTATAAAATTTCCGGCCACTGGGATCATTACCACGAAGATATGTATCCACCGATGAAAATGGATCATGAAGAGCTTGTCTTACGGCCGATGAACTGTCCGCACCATATGATGATTTACAAGGAAGAATTACGCAGCTACCGCAACCTGCCCTTGCGCATTGCCGAATTAGGCACCATGCACCGTTATGAAATGTCGGGAGCTTTAACAGGTTTGCAACGTGTACGCTCCATGACTCTTAATGATGCCCACATTTTCTGCCGGCCGGACCAGATCAAATCTGAGTTTATCCGGGTGGTTCAACTGATGAACCATGTTTACAATGATTTCGGAATCAAGGATTACTATTTCCGGCTTTCCTATCGCGACCCGAACAATACGGAGAAGTATGTACAGAATGATGAGATGTGGGAAAAGGCACAAAGCATGCTGAAAGAAGCAATGGACGAGCTGGGGTATGAGTATGTGGAGGCAGAGGGTGAAGCTGCTTTCTACGGACCTAAATTAGATGTGCAAGTGCGTACCGCTTTGGGTAAAGATGAGACCTTGTCCACCATCCAGCTCGATTTCCACCTTCCAGAACGCTTTGAACTTGAGTATATCGGCGAAGACGGGCAACCCCACCGACCTGTGGTGATCCACCGCGGTGTGGTCGGTACAATGGAACGTTTTGTGGCTTTTCTGCTGGAATACTATAAAGGGGCTTTCCCGCTGTGGCTGGCTCCGGTACAAGCTAAGTTATTGCCGATTGCTTCCACTCATGTGGAATATGCCGAAATGGTGGCAGATCAATTGCGGCAAGCAGGTATCCGCACCGAAGTGGATGCCCGGGATGAGAAAATCGGGTATAAAATCAGAGAAGCCCAGTTGCAAAAGATCCCTTACATGTTTGTCATCGGTGACAGGGAAATTGAAAACAAAACCTTGGCTGTCCGCAAGCGTGCCGAAGGGGATATTGGCGCCCGGCCGGTTAATGAAGTGATTGACATGCTGGTTGACGAAATTAAGAACAAACGGTAAATTCACCTTTAAAGCTTGACAGGTATCAGGCAAACATGGTAATATCTCATTTGTAACCGTATATGGGACACAACAAGCAGAAGCGACCCGCTTCTCACCTGATCGACTGAAATGTTGGCAGGTTCATGAATGATAAGTGCTGAGGAGATTAATGCGGGCGACCTGTGCCCGCATTTTTTGATGGGTGTGGTGCAAGCTCAAGTTGTGTGGTCCTTTAATCTTGATGGAGGTGTGAGGGTTATTAGCAAGGAACATTTAGTAAATGAGAACATTCGCGCACGTGAAGTGCGGCTCATTGACGTGGATGGGAACCAGGTGGGAATTGTACCGCTCAAAAAAGCGCTGCAAATGGCGCGAGATGCCAATCTTGATCTGGTCAACGTTGCACCGCAGGCCAAGCCCCCCGTTTGCCGGATCATGGATTATGGCAAATTCAAGTTTGAACAGCAGAAACGGGAGAGGGAAGCCCGCAAAAAACAAAAGGTGATCAACGTTAAAGAAGTGCGCTTTACCCCCAATATTGAAGAGCACGATTATAACACCAAAATGCGCAATGTGCAAAGATTCTTAAGCAAAGGGGATAAAGTGAAGTGTACCATCCGTTTCCGGGGCCGTCAAATTACCCACGCTGAACTGGGACGGGAGCTCTTAGAGCGCCTTGCCCAAGATGTTGCTGAAGTGGGGGTTGTGGAGAAAAAACCCTCAATGGATGGACGGAACATGATTATGTTCCTGGCCCCCAAGACCGAGAAATAAGAAGGAGGATTTCATCATGCCAAAAATGAAAACCAAACGCGCCGCTGTGAAGCGTTTTAAAAGAACTGCCACAGGCAAACTGAAACGTTCCCATGCCTATACCAGCCACCTTTTTGCCAGCAAAACAGCAAAGCGCAAGCGCCAGCTGCGCAAACCTGCTCTGGTAAGCAAAGGGGACTACAAACGTTTGAAAGACGTGCTGTATAACCTGTAAGCAGGAACGTTGACTGTTTTTACTGTTTTTATAAGCGGATATAAGATGAACGAGATTTGATATAAGAAGACTTTAGTGTCACAAGGAGGGAATGGACGATGCCACGTGTAAAAGGTGGATATGCCACCCGTCGTCGTCGTAAAAAGATCTTAAAATTAGCCAAAGGTTATTTCGGTTCCAAACACCGTTTGTTTAGAACAGCTAATCAACAAGTGATGAAATCTTTGATGTATGCTTATCGTGACCGCCGTCAAAGAAAACGGGATTTCCGTAAATTGTGGATTACGCGCATCAATGCGGCGGCACGCCAGCACGGTTTATCTTACAGCCGTTTTATGCATGGCCTGAAGCAGGCTGGCATTGATATCAACCGTAAAATGCTGGCTGATCTTGCCGTCAATGATAAAGAAGCCTTTGCCCAGCTGGTGAGCAAGGTCAAAGGAGAATAATCGTTTGCCAGGCGCAACCTAAACACTTAGGGTTGCGCTTTTTTAAGCATTGAAAAAAAGTGATGTATGGTTGTGGAATGGTATGGTATAATAGTTAATGCAAACGGTTGCATCACCCTCAAATTTTATTATCTGCTAATTTTTTAAGGTGAAATGAAAACCTTTTAACCTACGAGAGGAGTGACCGCATGAAAGGGAGCGAAGCCATTCATCCGAATAAAATCTCAGTAGAAAAAGGTATCACTCACTTCTATATCGGCCAAGTGACAGTGATGCGCCATGACAAGGCAAGTATCTACTTTAATTGCGGCCCGGCTCAAGTGTTATTGCGTTTTTTAAGCCCGAGTCTGTTCCGGGTGGTTCTAAATCCCTATGGAGAGGTGGACGAGAAAACCACCGATGCCGTATACAAACGTGACTGGCCGGAAGTTGAGCTGGATGTCAGCGAAGATGACGAATATTATCACTTGACAACGTCCCAGCTTAAGGTAAAAGTTCAAAAACGTCCTTTGCGCCTGGCTGTTTATACGCCTGAAGGAAAGGTCATTCATCAGGATGATCCCGTGCGGGGCATGGGATGGACCGAGCAGAAGCAGGTGTTTTGTCATAAAACCATGCACGGGGATGAGAAATTTTATGGCTTTGGGGAGAAAGCAGGTTACTTAAATAAACGGGGCACCAGACAAATCATGTGGAACTCCGATGTCTATGCTCCCCATAATGAGGAAACCAATGCCTTGTATCAGTCCATTCCCTTTTTTACAAGTTTGAGTGAAAAAGGCGTGTACGGCCTTTTTCTCGATAACCCTGGCAAAACAATTTTTGATTTAACTGGAGAAGAGAGCTACTCCTTCACAGCAGAAGCGGGCAAACTGGATTACTACTTTTTTTATGGCCAAGATTTGAAGGATGTGGTCAGCCAATATACGGAACTGACAGGACGCATGCCCTTGCCGCCCAAGTGGGCCATTGGCTACCATCAGTCCAGGTACAGTTACCAGACAGAGGATGAAGTGCGGGAAGTGGCCCGGACTTTCAGGGAAAAACAGATTCCTTGCGATGTGATTTATCTGGATATTCATTATATGGATGGTTACCGCGTCTTTACCTGGCATCCCGCTCGCTTTCCAAACGCCCCCCAGTTAATTCAGGACCTGAGCCAACAAGGTTTTCATGTGATCCCCATTGTTGATCCTGGGGTGAAGAAAGACCCTTCTTACCGGGTATATCAGGAAGGGGTCAAACAGGATTATTTCTGCCGCTATCTGGAAGGGGATATCTATACGGGCGAGGTATGGCCTGGAGAGAGTGCTTTTCCGGATTTTACGGAAGAAAAAGTGCGCAAGTGGTGGGGGAAGCTCCATGCCCATTACACTGAAGCGGGGATTAAAGGCATTTGGAATGATATGAATGAGCCTGCTGTATTTAACGAGACAAAAACTATGGATGTGGATGTCATTCACAAGAATGACGGTGATCCCAAACCGCATAAAGAGCTGCATAATTTATACGGGTACTATATGAGCAAGGCGACTTACGAAGGATTGAAGGAATTGTTAGCAGGTGAACGGCCGTTTGTGGTGACCAGAGCCGGATATGCAGGCATTCAGCGTTATGCCGCGGTGTGGACAGGAGATAACCGCAGTTTTTGGGAACATTTGGCCATGTGTATCCCGATGTTTTTGAATATGGGCATCTCAGGACTCCCTTTTGTAGGCGCGGATATCGGTGGCTTTGCCCATCCGGCTAACGGCCCGCTTCTGGCCCGCTGGACACAGTTGGGGACTTTTACACCGTTTTGCCGCAATCATTCTGCTCTCGATGTGCCCCGCCAGGAACCGTGGGTATTCGGAGAAGAGATTGAGGCGATTTGCCGTCGTTATATTGAGCTCCGTTATCAATTACTGCCCCATTTGTATACTTTATTCTATCAAGCTGCCGAGACCGGACTCCCGATTTTAAGGCCGCTGGTCATGGAGTTTCCGGATGATCCTTTGACCCACGATTTGGCCGACCAATTTATGGTGGGAGAGGATATCCTGGTTGCTCCGGTTTACCGGCCAGATATGCACGCCCGTGCGGTTTATCTGCCGCGCGGACAATGGATCAACTACTGGACGAAGGAAGAGGTAAGCGGCGGCCAATATGTCTTGGTTCCGACGCCTTTAGAGATCATGCCCATCTTTGTGAAGAAAGGGGCGATCATCCCCCACGGTGTCGTGGAGCAGTATGTTGGGGAGAAACAGGGTGCGCCGTTGACCATGCATGTTTTTGGTCTGCATGGTGAACAGCGGTATACGTTGTATGAAGATGACGGATACAGTTTTGAGTATGAAAAAGGATGCTATAACCTTGTGGAGTGGTGTGTCACTGAAGACTCAGGGAAGGTGACTGTCACCTATCAGCCTCACCATTACCAATATGACAGCGGGCGTAAGGAATGTCATCTTGTCTTGCATGGTGTGGACGGGGTGCAGGAAGTAAGGGGTAACACCGTGAAGGAATGGCAGTATGAACGGGAGCAGAAGCGGTTAACGGTGACGGTTGAAGCAGGATCTCATCCAGATACTTATGTGATTGACCTTAAATAGATGTTGCCATAAATGAAACATGGGGGACTGGCCATGGATGAGACATCGCCTCCTTAGCAGCTGGAGGCGATGTCCATGATGGCCCGGTTGGCCCGTTCGTTTTTATGCACTGCATCCATATAGGTTACATCACCTAACGGATCATAAGGAAGCTCGCCGCAGACATCGATACCCAGAATTTGTTTGTGACGGCCGATCGCCTTCAGCAGCCGGAGTAAAAGAGGCAAGCTCATGCTGCCTTGATCCCAGTTTGTGGAAGCGAAGGCTGGGTCCAAGACATCTTTGTCAATACTGATATAAACGTGTTCGGTTTTAATCCACTTTAGAATTTTGGCTTCGGGACGGTTTAAGAGGTCAGCGGTGGGCACGATACGCACCCGGCTGAAATATTGGGGCGGAATAGAGGTGCTGTACTTGGGATGAAGGCCGATGATGATCACTTGCTCAAGCAATGGGAGTTCGGACAATGCTTTGGTAACCCACGAACCACAGGATAACAGGGGATAAGGTTCTCCGGTATCGGAATGGTGGTCAAATAAGACCAGGTCGCAAGGTTCGGAGATCTTTTCCAGGAACAGATAGGTCACGTAATGATAGTTGCCGGTGCCGATAAACGTTAACCGGGGTTGTCTTACCGGTCTGATACGCCGGCTAATCTCTTCTAATGTTTCCTGGGAACAATACATGTTGGCTTGTTTCAAGTCACTCAAATCAATCCAACAGTGCTTGTGCTGCAAAAGATGAGGCTGATGGTGATACGTATGATCAAAGTTCAATACGGTCACATCAAACCTCATCATCATTCCCCCCTTACAATGATTATATAATGATTAATCGACATAATTGAATGATTATTGAGGGAGAAGTGATTAGAAATTGAAACTGGGGTAAAACAAAAGAAGCGCCTGTAGGTTGCGCTTCTTTTTTGTATGAGCGGAAGATGGTGTTTTTCACAACGTCATAACTGAATGATGAGAGGGCTGCGGGCTTTTAGTCTTAGCTCCAAATGATCCGTTTGGACTCTTATTTGTTTTTGCCCACCTAAGACAATGTTAAGATTATACCCTTTTTTTGGATCGAGATCTAAGTCAGACCAGTGGATAATGACTTGTACGTCTTCTGCTTCATTGTTTAGAAATACGAGGAGTCGGTTAGCCTCATCCTGCCGTTGGTAAGCTACAATGTTTTGCTCAGAATGAAGGTTAATAAATTGGAAGCTCCCGTCTCTTAAGGCCCGGTATCTCTTGCGCAGCTGAATCAGCTGTTGATAGAAGCGGAACAACTCCAAATCTTGTTTATCTTTCTCCCAGATCATGGGCTTGCGGCAATCAGGATCTCCTTCACCTGTCATGCCAATCTCATCACCATAGTAAATACAAGGCACCCCCATATAGGTCATCAGGAAAGTGACAGCCAGTTTCAGCTTGCGCTTGTCTTCTTTGCAGACTGTAAGCAACCGGGGAGTGTCGTGGGAGCCAAGCAAGTTAAATTGGACTTGGTTGACTGTTAATGGGTAAATGCCCAGAAGATGACTGATCTCCTCTACAAATTGCCGGGCGGAGATCTTTTCTTTGCAGAAAAAGTTTAAAACTGATTCTCTGAGTGGATAATTCATGGTGGCGTCAAACTGATCCCCTTGTAACCATGGCAATGCTTGATGCCACACCTCTCCTAATATGTAGGCATCAGGTTTCACCGCCTTGACGACTTGGCGGAATTCCCGCCAAAACTGATGGTCTACTTCATTGGCGACATCAAGCCGCCAACCATCTATCCCCACTTCCTCAATCCAAAATTTGGCCACTTTTAACAAATAAGCTTTCACTTCTGGATGCTCTGTATTCAACTTGGGCATGAGCGGTGTGAAAGCAAAAGTGTCAAAATTGGGGATAGGATCGGTTTTAAGCGGAAACTCCCGAATATGAAACCAATCCTTATATTTAGATTTTTCCTGGTTTTTTAAGACATCCTGAAAGGGAGGAAAATAATAACCTGCATGGTTAAACACCGCATCCAACATGACGCGGATGCCCCGCTTGTGACACAGTTCAACCAGCTTTTTTAATAATTTAATATCCCCGAAGTGGGGGTCCACTTTAAAATAGTCAATGGTATCATACTTGTGGTTGGAGGGGGCCTCAAAAATAGGAGTAAAATAGATGGCGGTAATGCCCAGCTTGCTTAAATAGTCCAAATGATCAATCACCCCTTGTAAATCCCCGCCAAAAAAATTGTCAGGTTTGGGTTTTCCGCCCCATGGCTCAACGTTTTCCGGGTCATTGTGAGGATCCCCATTTGCAAAGCGTTCCGGAAATATTTGATAAAACACTGCCTCCTTAACCCATTGAGGGGATTGGTAGACATCAACCGGATTGATAAAAGGAAATTCAAACAGGCCCATGGCTGTGTCGGGCTGATTTTTTTGGAACCCTTTTTCAGTCAACCACACCTTTTCGTTCCCGTCAGAAAGGAGAAAGGCATAAGCACACCGTCTAAACAGCGGCTTGATTTCCCCTTGATAATAGTCAAAAAGATCATCTGTGGCAAAGCAGTTCATTTTGACCAGTTGCGTTGACTGGGGCCAATCGTACTTATCCCCGTGCAACAGGTAAACGGCTGACATATCTCCTTTTTTTGTTCTTAGCCTGATGTGCAATGTCTCCGGATCCACCGCATAAGCAAAGTGAGACTTTGGAAGATGAAACACTGCTTCCAGATTCATCAAATATTCCCTCCATATCAATTTATGATCACTAAAAAAGGTACAACCCCCGCTAGAATGCCGAGGTTGTACCTGTAACGGTAACATTGCCTTCACATTGTCAACTTAATTTTATTATAGACAACAAAAAACATCTTTTCAAACGGTTTAAAATATGATTTAATAGAATTGTGAAAACGGTTGCCTTAATTAAAGGAACTTTTTTCACAGTATAGGTAACTTGCACAGTATAGGTAACTCTTTTTAACATTTTATGCAACCGTTTGCAAAACAAAAAGGGAAGGTGGTGAGATGCTCAGCAGAACGTCTGGATTGTCAGCGTCTTTATTGATTGTCAATATTATCAAGTCTTCAAAAGGGGGTAACACAAGATGAGGAAAACAATCTTTATTCTTTTGGGATTAATGTTAGTGCTTTCTTTAGCGCTGGTAGGATGCGGGCCAGACCGGGATGCTGATGAGCCTGTGCCAGAGGAAGGTGAGGCGGGTGCACATGGGGAAGCTGATCAAGATATGCCAGAGAAACCGGCTAAGTTATCTATCTGGGCCAATGATGAGGAAGATCAGTTGGCTGCGATTACAAAAATTGCCGAAGAATACACTGATAAAACAGGGATTGAAGTAGAAGTCATTCCCTTCTCTATGCTGGAACAAACGGAAAATATCGCTTTAGATGGTCCGGCCGGAAGAGGTCCTGATTTGTTTTTCCAGCCCCATGACCGTCTGGGAGATGTGGTGTTGCAAGGCTTGGCTCAACCTCTTAATGTCCCTGAAGATGTTTTAAACCAGTATACACCGGAAGCCCTTGATGCTTTCAGTTATGAAGGAGAATTATATGCTCTGCCGATGGTGATTGAAACCTATGGCCTGGTGTACAATACCGACCTCGTGCCAGAGGCACCTGAAACCATGCAGGAATTGTTACAAATTGCGGAAGAATTGACGAATGCCGCTAATGATGAATATGGCTTTTTGATGGAAGCAAACAATTTTTATTTTGCTTATCCATTCATTTCAGGTTACGGAGGCTACGTATTTGGTTTTGATGATGATGGCTTTAATGCTGATGATATTGGCTTGGCTAACGAGGGGGCCATTGAAGGTGCCGAGTTGATCAAATCCTGGTTTGATGCAGGTTACATTCCCCAAAGCATCACCGGAGATATTATGAATGGATTGTTTACCGATGGCAAAGTGGGTGTGGTGGTGACAGGTCCATGGAGTATTGCTCCCTACCGTCAAGCGTTAGGGGATAAGGTGGCAACTGCTCCGCTGCCCCAATTGGATAATGGGGATTATCCAAAGTCATTTATTGGAGTTAAAGGCTGGCTGGTCTCCGAATACTCTGAACATCCGGAATGGGCCACAGATCTGGCCATCTTTATGACCAGCTATGAATCAGCCAAAACCTATTACATGATGGCGAACGAAATTCCTCCCCGTCCTGATTTAATTGAAGACCCGCTCATTGCAGATGACCCGATAGTAGCAGGTTTTGCTGTTCAAACCACCCGCGGTGAACCAATGCCCAATATTCCTGAAATGTCCATGGTTTGGGGTCCGATGAATGATGCGCTGAACTTTATTGCTCAAGGGGAAGATCCACGAGAAGTGTTGGAAGAAGCTGTAGAGCTCATTAAGGAACAAATTGCTATGCAAAGGGGTAATTAAATTTAGATTTAAATAAATTGATATCAACAAGGTCATGTCACATGGGAATCTGGCCCAAACCGCATTTTTCAATCACCTGTAGAAACAACAGGTGTTGAACACACACCATTATATAACTTTAGAAATTAAGAGCAAAGCAATAAAACAATTTGGCTAAGATGGGAAGATGAGTTTTCTTCCCATCTTATCATTGCCAGCACTAAAGGGGGATGAACCGTGACTTCTCAAAATGGCAATGCCCAAGTGGATCAAAAGCACCCCTTTCACAACCACAAACCGGTTTTGGCGCTTGTGTTGTCCATTCTGTTTGCCGGTCTGGGACAATTATATAACCGCCGCTGGGTTAAGGGGTTCGTTCTAATTATCTTACAAACCTCATACCTGATCGTCTTTTATGATTTTATTAACATCGGGTTATGGGGGATTGTGACCCTTGGGGAAATTCCAAGAGTGGATCATTCCGTGCTGCTCATGCTGCAGGGTATCATAGCGATTATTATCTTACTGATGGGGTTAACGGTGTATGGCATTAATATCCGAGATGCCTATCTGGATGCCCAAAAGTTGAAAGCGGGTCAACCGGTTCCCACGCTAAGGGAAGGCTTTCGAACCGTTTATGAGAAGGGCTTTCCTTACTTCTTGGTTTTACCAGGTTTATTAATGCTCATCTTTGTGGTGATCGTTCCTTTAATCTTTATGGTGCTTCTGGCCTTTACTGATTACAACCTGTATAATTCCCCGCCCAGAAATCTGCTCAACTGGGTGGGATTACAAAACTTTATTGACTTGTTAACCGTTCCGATTTGGCAGTCTACATTGATTAATGTTTTATCGTGGACTATTGTCTGGACCTTTGTGGCCACCACCTTACAGATTGCTCTAGGGATGTTTTTGGCCATTCTCGTGAATGATGAACGGGTTAAATTTAAACGGCTTATTCGTACCGTGTTTATTCTGCCCTGGGCTGTGCCGGCCTTTGTCACCATCATTATCTTTTCGGCCATGTTTAACGATCAGTTTGGGGCCATTAACCGGGATATCTTGGGCCCGCTGTTGGGGGTTCAAATCCCGTGGCTCTCAGATCCATTTTGGACCCGGTTTGCTTTGATTATGATTCAAACCTGGCTCGGTTTTCCCTTTATTTTTGCATTGTTTACCGGGGTACTTCAAAGTGTATCTAAGGATTGGTATGAAGCAGCAGAGGTCGATGGTGCTTCACGCTGGCAAAAGTTTAAATATATCACCTTTCCCCATCTGATGTATGCCACAGCACCACTCTTGATCATGCAATATGCGGGCAACTTTAACAATTTTAATATTATCTATCTCTTTAACCAGGGAGGACCAGCCATCAGAGGACAAAATGCAGGTGGAACAGACATACTCATCTCCTGGGTCTACAAGCTCACTTTTGATTCCAACAACTATAACATGGCTGCAGCTATTTCGATTATCATGGGTTTGTTTGTGGCCGGATTTGCTTTCTATCAATTCCGGCGCACCCGTGCCTTTAAAGAGGAGGGGAAAATATATTGAGCCGCAAACTGAAAAACGCACTGGAATTGACCGTGATTTATGGGATCATCTTGGTTATGTTTATCATCATCTTTTATCCTTTGCTCTGGGCTTTCGGCTTATCTTTAAATCCAGGAACCAGTCTGTATGCTGCTTCCATGATCCCCGAGAATTGGAGTTTAGAACATTATAAATGGCTGTTTTTTGATGAGCGCAGCAACTATCTCACTTGGTATAAAAACAGCCTTATAGTGGCTTTCTTTACTTCGGTGTTCTCAACCGCTCTCGCTGCCGTTGTGGCTTATGCCTTTTCCAGATACCGGTTTGTGGGGCGTAAATATGGTTTGTATGTTTTTCTGCTGTTGCAAATGTTCCCTGTACTGATGGGAATGGTGGCGTTATACATCATGCTTAATATGGTAAACCTTTTAGATACCTTAACAGGGTTGATCCTTATTTATGTGGGAGGAAGCATTCCGTTTATGGCTTGGCTGGTTAAAGGCTATTACGACACCATCCCACGGGAATTGGATGAAGCGGCCAGGATTGATGGTGCAGGGCATTTCCGCGTATTCTTCACTATTATGCTGCCTCTGGCCAAACCCATTTTAGCCGTCGTGGCACTCTTTCAATTTATGGCGCCTTTCATGGACTTCCTTTTACCGCGGATTATCTTAAGAAGTCCTGAAAAATTTACCTTGGCCTTAGGACTGTTCAATTTTGTCAATGACCAATTTGCCAATAACTTTACCCGCTTCGCTGCTGGTGCCATTTTGGTTGCTGTTCCAATTGCCATCGTTTATCTGCTCTTACAGCGATACTTGATTACAGGATTGACAGCAGGAGGAACCAAGGGTTAGAAGGGTGAAAAAGACAACATTGTGACATGATGAAACTAAGTATACAAAAGCTGAGTGTAACGAGAACGGTACGAATCAGGCAACGCAGAAAGGAGAACAGAAATTGTCGGTAACCATCAGAGACGTTGCCAAGCTGGCAGGTGTAGCCCCCTCAACGGTGTCCAGAGTGATTGCGGGCAGTAACCGTATCAGTCAGGCCACCAAAGAACGGGTCTATGAAGCTATGGAAAAATTAGGATACCACCCCAACTACAATGCCCGCAGCTTGGCTGTGAAATCGACCCGTTCCATCGGGATTATTATGCCCCGTTCCACAGAGCAAGCGTTTCTCAACCCCTTCTTCCCCGAAGTGCTCCGGGGCATCAGCGTCCGGGCCAATGAGAAGGGGTATGCCCTGTTCCTCTCCACGGGTAAAAATGAAGAGGAACAAAAACAGGCGGTAATGGATATGGTGCAGGGCAGACGGGTGGATGGTGTGATTGTGCTATACTCCAGGTTTGACGACCCTGTTGTGGATTATTTAATGAACAAAAATTTCCCGTTTGTCATGGTCGGTAAGCCGGCCCATCACGCGAGCAAGATCTCTTATGTGGATAACGACAACATTTTGGCCGGTAAAGAGATTACCCAGCATCTGATCGATTTGGGCCACCAGCGTATTGGTTTTGTTGGGGGCTCCCGTCAATTTGTGGTAACAATGGACCGCCTGGCCGGATATCAAGAGGCGCTGAGTGAAGCAGGTATTGCTTATGATGCCCAGTTGTTGATTGAACAGGATTTTCTCCCTGAGGGCGGTTACCAGGGGATGAAACAACTGATGCAAGTGGAAAATCCTCCTACCGCTCTGGTGGTCGTGGATGACATGATGGCTTTGGGGGTCATTAGTGCCTTGGATGAACTGGGGTTATCTGTGCCTGAAGATGTTTCTGTGGCCAGCATTAATGACTTTTATATTTCCAGGGTATCGACCCCTGCCTTAACAACCGTGAACATTAACATTTTCCGGCTGGGTTACCAGGCCACAGACAAGCTGCTCTATTGGTTGGAAAATGAGGAAGCGGACTTATCCCCCACAATTGTTGGGCATGAATTGAGAATCAGACATTCCACAGCGCCGGTTGCTGCCCTTAATAAGGATTGAGTGAATAAAAAGCTCAATCCTTTATCTATTATCTGTAATTATTTGGTGGGCCAGACAAACTTGTAGACGCTTCCATCCTTAGGTATAATCAGGTAACAGATACATAAAATTGGGAGGAATAATCATGACACAATTAGATGAAACCTTGCGCATGTTTAAAGAACTGACTGAAACTCCTGGCGCCCCAGGGCATGAACAACAGGTGCGGGCCGTGATGCAGCGCTGGATAGAGCCTTACGCTGATGCCGTTGAAACGGACAATATAGGCAGCCTCATTGCCAAAAAAACGGGCCAGGCAGATGGACCCAAAATCATGGTGGCTGGGCACTTGGATGAGATCGGTTTTATGGTGACCCAGATTACGGAGAAAGGGTTTCTCAAATTCCAAACCCTTGGCGGCTGGTGGGAGCAGGTGATGCTGGCCCAGCGTGTGTTGGTCGTCACCCGGGAAGGGCAAATTGAAGGGGTGATCGGTTCCAAGCCGCCGCACATTTTGCCGGCTGAAGCACGCAAAAAGCCGGTAGAAAAAAAGGATATGTTTATCGATATTGGTGCTTCCAGCAAAGAGGAAGCAGAATCGTGGGGTGTCCGGCCGGGTGATACGGTGGTACCCATTTGCCCGTTCACCGTGATGAAGAATCCAAAACTCTTGATGGCCAAGGCCTGGGATAACCGCATCGGCTGTGCCATTGCCATTGAAGTGCTCAAGCGTCTCAAAAATGTAGACCATCCTAACCAGGTATTTGGTGTAGGCACCGTCCAAGAAGAGGTCGGCTTAAGAGGAGCCCAAACCTCCGCTCATCATATCCAGCCTGATATTGCCTTTGCTGTGGATGTGGGTATCGCCGGGGATACACCGGGGGTTAAGCCAGAGGAGGCCTTGTCCAAGATTGGTGAAGGCCCGCAAATCGTGCTGTATGATGCTTCCATGATTGCCCACAAGGGACTGAGGGATCTTGTGGTAGAGGTGGCAGAAGAGCACAACATTCCTTATCAGTTTGACGCTATGGCCGGCGGGGGAACAGATGCTGGGAAAATGCATCTCGCGGGCAATGGTGTTCCGTCTTTAGCCATTACAGTGGCTACCCGCTATATTCACAGTCATGCGGCCATTTTGCACCGGGATGACTTTGAACATACGGTGAAACTTTTGGTAGAAGTGATTAAGCGGTTGGATTGGGATACGGTGAAACGGTTGCGGGGCTAAGGGAATTCTAAGAGGAAACTTGCCCCCAACGAATAACTGACAGGTCCAAAGAGCTGATTACACCAAAAAAGGATCTTCGGCCATGAAGATCCTTTTTTAGTGTTAACTTGATATTACGATTGGCTTCGACGCTTATTGCAGCCCCTCTTTAATATATTGCACAATTTCCTGTTGCGTTTGTTCGTCTGCATTTTGCCACATCAGCTCAAACAGAACACCCAGGCCGGGTAGCATTTTTTCTTCTCCGCTCTGAATGGCGTCCACAATGGTATGGCGGATTTGGGCTTCATCACTGCCAGACATGTTGTTTTTAATGGCTTCACGCAAGTTTAAATCCATCACAGCTCCTCCTTATTGTTGTGGATGTCCACACATTTTTCATTTACAATGGCAAAGCTTCCCTTTATTATGTTTTATTATGCTTTGCATCAGCCCGGAATATGTACGGCCACACTAAGTCTAAAGAGGAGGTTCAGTTTGGTGTATAAAATTCGTTCTAAGCAAAATCCCCGCTTTAAATCATGGAAAAAATTAACAACCAAGAAAGGCAGAGAACGGGCCGGTTTATTTCTGGTCGAGGGGGAGCATCTGGCCCAGGAGGCCTTGGCTTCCGGCTGGTCCATAGTTGACATGATCATAAGTGAAGATTATGATATGCCAGGTGAATGGGTACAGGCTGCGGACAAGCACCAGATAAGGTGCTGCATGGTGCCACCTGACCTGTTCAATGAACTTGCGGAAACACAGAACCCCCAGGGCATTGCCCTTGTGGTGCAGAGAGCGCCGTTTCCCATGCTGGAGGAATATCTGGACAAGGGAGCGCTCCTGCTATTGGTAGACAGTATTCAGGATCCTGGAAACCTTGGGACCCTGTTCCGCACTGCTCTTGCAGCCGGGGTGGATGCGGTCATGCTGGGGAAAGGCACTACTGATCCACTGGCGGGAAAAGTGTTGCGGTCAACCCAAGGGGCTGTGTTTCATCTTCCTTTTTACCAAGTGGATTTAATGAGTCTCATTCCGGAGTTGCACATGCACAATTGGCGGGTTATTGGCACGGATGTAAAAGATGCCATTGATATGCGCCAGTTATCCGTAACAGAGAACCAGAAAGTGGCTTTGTTAGTGGGTAATGAAGCCCGAGGGGTCCATCCTGTGCTCAAACGCATGACTGATCAAAATGTAAAAATCCCCATGTTTGGCAAGGTTGAATCGTTGAACGTCAGTGTAGCTGCGGGAATTTTACTGTATCATATTCAAGGCCAAAAACACGCCAGGTGTAATGGGCAGAAGAAATAGAGGGTATAAGAAAATACCGGAGAGCATCAGGTATGACAAAAAGTGAAGGAGTGTATTATAATTGGTTATGGCTCAGCGGATTTTATTTTTAACGCCTTATATGACAGGCGCAAGAGGCAATGCCATTACTGCACAACGCATCGCTGACGGTTACCGGGCCCGGGGATATGAGGTCCGGCTCCTGGCCTATGCGGAGGGAATGAGCTGAGAGACACTGTACAATGAACTCCGTGAGGGTCCATGGATTCATATTTTGCATTTCACCCGGTTTGCCGTCTGGTTGGAGCAGGAGAACTGCGAGTTGCCGAGACCTTATCTGGTCACCATGGGCGGTACTGACATTCATGTAGATTGTGAGCAATGGGACAGTGGTGACGTTCCGCCATCTGTTCAGCATGTCCTGGATCAGGCCCAAGTGATTGCCCTGTTCAGTGAGGAAGCGAAAGCGATTGTTGCCCGCCTGAGTGACCGCTGGGCGGATAAATCAGTCGTCGTACCCCAGGGAATTGTGCTTCCCCCGGCAGAAAAGGTGCAGCCTGTTATCAGCTATGCTGATGCGTTAAAAAAGGGATACCGCATTCTGTTACCTTCAGGATTGCGCCGGGTAAAAGATGTGCTTCATCTCTTGGATGCCTGGCAGCAGCTGTACAGCCTCTTGCGGGGGTTAAAAGTGACCATTATTGGTGAACGTTTGGAAGCAGACGTGGCGGACAAGGTACAAGATGCTTGCCGGGCCTTTCCTTTTCTTCAATACCATGAGCCGGTTCCCTTCAAAGAGATGGGAAAAATTTATGCCCAGGCTGATCTGGTGGTGAACAGTTCGCTCCAGGAGGGACAATCGGCAGCTTTGTGTGAAGCCCTGGGATTAGGGATTCCTGTCATTGCCCGGAACAATGCGGGCAACCGGGGGGTTATCACCCATGGGGAAACAGGATTGCTTTATGATCAGCCAGAGGAGTTTGTCCGCTTGGTTTTGCAATTGTTGAGTGATCCTGTCAAGACCCAACAGATGGTAGAGAAAGCCAAGGCAGAGTTTCACGAGCGGTTTAACCCGGATCTTGAAATTGAGCGCTACCTGTCTTTATTGCAAACCATCTACAGCTAACCATCAAAGCAAAAAGGAGGAAGAGGAAATCATGAAAAAATTGGGGATTATCTTTTGTGCGGTGGTCATGATTTTGGCTGCATGCGGCACTACAGCCGATGAAACCGCCCCTGATCAGGAGAGTGGAACGGTTGGAGATGAGACTGCTGTTGAACAACAGTTTGACGTGTTTAAAATCGGGGTTATCCCGGCCTTAACTGAGGGAGATTATGAAGTGCCCATGCAAAAACTGGAAGCTATTTTGGATGAGGCTTTACCCTATGATGTTGAGATTGAAGTTTACCCGGATTATAATGCCGTGGTTGAAGCTTTAAATTTCCATCATATTCAAATGGCTTACTTGGGACCGGCCACTTATGTGATTGCCAATGAACGTTCCGGTGCCCAAGCCATTGTGACTCAGCTTATTGACGGCAAACCGTATTATCATTCTTATATTATCACCCATGCGGATGCACCATGGGATTCATTGGATGAACTGGTCGCTGATGCTGAAAACGTCAGTTTTGCCTTTGGAGATATTAACTCAACCTCCGGTTCCTTGGTGCCCGGTGCTGAATTAAAAAGAAGAGGCGTGTTTGAAGACGAAAACAATCATCAATTTAAAGATGTCCGCTATCTGGGCTCCCATGATGCGACAGGGCTAGCGGTGCAAAACAAACATGTGGATGCAGGGGCGATAGACAGCGCCTACTTCGATACCTTGATCAACCAAGGTAAGCTGGATAAGGATCAATTTAAAATCATTTGGGAGTCTGAGCCCCTTTACCAATATCCATGGGCAGTTTCCTCTGAAGTGGACGATGAATTGATTAAGCTGATCCAGGATACGTTTGTCAACATCGATGATGAAGAGATTTTGCGCGGGTTCGGCGCAACCGGATTTACCACCACAAGTGACGAAAATTATGATGAAATCCGCAAGGTTATGAAAGAAATGGGTAAATTGGATTAAGGTGAACAATCGATGTGGCTCACACCTCGAAACATAATCTTTGCTGTTATTTTGGTGATGCTTACCGTCTGGAGCGCGGTAGCAACCGGATTTAATCTGTCCAAACTGCTGGACTCGCTCTGGAGGTTTAAAGAAATTTTTGAGCTGTGGTTTCCCCCCAATTGGGAACGGGCCGGCTCTGCTTTTAATGCTGTCTTGATCACGATGCAGATGGCCTTTTTGGGGACGTTTCTGGCACTTGTCATTGTGCTCCCCCTCAGCTTTTTAGCGGCAGTCAACATGTCACCAAACATTGTCATATGTCAGGGCATGAGGGGGATTTTCAGTTTTTTGCGCTCCATTCCTGATGTTGTCATTGGCCTGATTCTGGTCATGGCGATTGGTCCAGGCACTTTTCCCGCTGTGATGGCCATTTTGCTGCATAACATCGGAGTGCTGGGCAAACTGATTGCCGAACTGGTGGAAGCCAGTGACAAAGGTCCGCAGGAAGCGGTCCGCTCTATGGGGCTGGGATCGACCATGGTGGCTTTGTACGGCATTCTTCCCCAGATTATGCCTAATGTGCTTTCCCATTATTTTTACCGCTTTGAAGTGGCCATCCGCTCATCCGTTATCCTGGGCTTTCTGGGCGGGGGCGGGATTGGCCAGTTATTGTTTAATTCGTTCCGCACCTTTCAATATACAGATGTGACCACATACGTCATCTTTGTGATGCTGCTGGTGATTCTGGTGGACATGATCGGCGGCTGGATTCGCCAGCGTGTCATCTAAAGCATTAGTTGACATAGGAGGCCCGCCATGGCACTAGTGATTGAAGGACTGACGGTCATTTACAACACAAAAGGCAAACAAGAACCCGCTTTGCAGGATATCGATCTCACTATCCAGACTGGGGAGTTTGTCGGCATTTTGGGGCGAAGCGGGGCCGGTAAATCGACCTTAATCCGCAGCATTAATCAATTAGTTAAACCTGTCGCGGGCCGTGTCAACTGGAACGGCACGGACATGACCAAGCTGTCCGGCCAGGCCCTCAGGCAGGCCAGACGGGAGATGGGCATGATCTTTCAGCATTTTTATCTCATACCCCGTTTAACAGCCCTTCAAAATTGCGTTTTAGGCCGTTTTGGCTATCGTCCCTGGTGGAAAAACCTCCTTGGCATCGTCACGGCCAGAGAAAAGGAGGAGGCATTGGCAGCTTTAGACAGAGTGGGCATTGGCCATCTGGCCCACAAACGGGTTGATCAGTTGAGTGGCGGGCAGCAGCAGCGGGTAGCCATTGCCAGAGTGATCATGCAAAAACCCAAGTTATTGTTGGGGGATGAACCGGTAGCCAGCTTAGACCCTGTTACCAGCAATCAAGTGCTGGATCTCATCAAAGAGATTCATCACAGTGAACAGATGACCACCATTCTTAACCTGCATGACGTGGAGCTGGCTTTAAAGTATTGCGACCGGATCATTGGTTTAGCACACGGCCGCAAAGTGTTTGACGGTTCTCCCAGGCAGGTGAATGACAAAGTTTTAGAGCAGATTTATCAAAAATAGCTGGATTGAGGCCATTTGTCAAATTCATCGTTTTTCCTTATAATATATGTCTAATAATGCATGTTTAAATGATCCAATAGCATATCGCCATCGGCAAAGAAGGAGAAGAGTAGGCAGCCTTACCCCTTCCAGAGAGGAGATGCCCTGGGCTGGAAGCATCTCTAAGGTGGAAGCTGTTGAATTCCCTCCGGAGCTGTCCTGTGAGCCTTTCCGTTTAAGGAAACGGGGTAGCAGTGACCGGGTCAATCCCGTTATCGACAATGAAGTGAGCCAGGCAGCATCTTTGTATTTGATGTAATGGAATTGAGATTCAACCCCAGTAACTGGCCTGGCTAACAAGGGTGGTACCGCGAAGTCTCGTCCCTTACTGGGAGAGACTTTTTTCTGTTTTTAGCAATCCTAGACACCATTCAGTCTTACTGTTAGTCTGCTTTGCGTTTTAAACTGAATCAACTTAAGAAGGAAAGGGTGGACAAATATGCAAGACAAGCTACTCGCTTTAAGAGACGAAGCGCTGGCCCAAATCCATGCTGCCCAGGAACCGCGTCAATTGCAAGAGGTTAAAGTGAAGTATCTGGGCAAAAAAGGGCCGATTACCGAAGTGTTGCGTGGAATGGGTGCATTGCCGGCGGAAGAACGTCCTAAAGTGGGTCAACTGGCTAATGACATTCGCCGCCAAATTGAGCAAGCGTTACAAGCGCGTGCTGTCGAGTTGGAGCAAAAACAACTGGAAGAAAAATTAAAGCAAGAAAAGGTGGATGTGACCTTGCCGGGACGCCCGGTTCACCAAGGAGCCACCCATCCCTTAAGCGGAGTGATTGAACAAATTGAAGATATTTTCTTGGGAATGGGCTTTAAAATTGCCGAAGGTCCTGAAGTCGAGTCCGATTATTATAACTTTGAAGCGTTAAACTTGCCCAAAAACCACCCAGCCCGGGATATGCAGGACTCCTTTTATATTACGGAAGAGATTTTGCTCAGAACCCATACCTCTCCCGTACAAGTGCGCACCATGGAAGAGATGAAAGGGAAAGTGCCTGTTAAAATTATTTGTCCTGGTAAAGTGTTCCGCCGGGATACGGATGATGCCACCCACTCCCATCAGTTTATGCAAATTGAGGGGCTGTACGTGGATGAGGGGATCAGCATGAGCGACTTAAAGGGCATTTTGTTGCAGTTTGCCCGGGAAATGTTTGGACAAGACCAAGAGATCCGTCTCCGTCCCAGCTTTTTCCCCTTTACTGAGCCCAGTGCAGAAGTGGACATTTCATGTATTTTGTGCGGCGGAAAAGGGTGCCGGGTCTGCAAGGACAGCGGCTGGATTGAAATATTAGGTTCGGGCATGGTTCATCCCTGGGTGTTAAAGCGGGCCGGGTACGATCCCAACAAGTATACGGGTTTTGCTTTTGGCATGGGTGTGGAACGCATCGCCATGCTGAAGTACGGTATTGATGACATTCGTCACTTTTACACCAATGATGGACGCTTCTTACATCAATTTCAACGCATATAGTGAATAAGCCGAAGGAGGAAGTTGAGCATGCTGGTGTCCTATAACTGGTTACGTCAATATGTGGACTTAAGCGATGTTGTGCCCGAAGAGCTGGCTGAACGGTTAACCAAGGCCGGTATCGAAGTGGAGCAGGTGATCAAGAGGGGCGCGGGAATAAAAGACGTCGTGATCGGTTACGTGGTTGAGCGGGAGAAACATCCCAATGCGGATAAATTAAGCGTCTGCCAGGTTGACCTGGGAGAAGGTGAACCTGTGCAAATTGTCTGCGGAGCCAAAAATGTGGCCCAGGGTCAAAAAGTGCCTGTGGCCAAGGTGGGGGCTGTGTTGCCCGGCAATTTCAAGATTAAGAAAGCGAAATTGCGCGGGGAAGTCTCTGAAGGCATGATTTGTTCGGCACAAGAACTGGGCATTGATGAACGTTTTGTGGCCGCTGAACATAAAGAGGGTATCATGGTCTTGCCTGAAGATGCCCAAGTGGGGGAAGATGCAATCGCCTACCTGGGGTTGGATGATACGATTCTGGAGCTGAGCTTAACCCCTAACCGCTCAGATTGTCTGAGCATGCTGGGTGTCGCCTATGAGGTGGCAGCCATTTTGGACCGGGATGTTCACCTGCCCGACATTAATCTGGCCGAGAGCAGCACCAGAACGGAAACAGAAGTAACAGTACAGCTGGATGCACCTGATCTGTGTCCCTATTATGTCGCCCGTAAAATAACAGGGGTAAAGATCGGCCCCTCACCCATGTGGCTGCAAAATTACCTGGTTGCAGCTGGCATCCGTCCCATCAATAATGTGGTTGATGTGACCAACTATGTGATGCTTGAATATGGCCAGCCATTGCATGCTTTTGATGCCAGCAGGGTCAAAGACGGCCGGATTATTGTCCGCAAGGCACGGCAAGGAGAAAAAGTGGCCACCCTTGATGATCAGGAACGCACCTTGTCTGAAGGAATGCTGCTCATTACCGATCCAGAGAAAATTATTGCCGTTGCCGGTGTAATGGGGGCAGCCAACTCAGAAGTGACAGCAGAGACAACCGATGTGATTCTGGAGTCAGCCTATTTTGACAGCCTGTCCATACGCACCACCTCTAAAATGCTGGGCTTGCGTTCTGAAGCCAGCACCCGTTTTGAAAAGGGGGTTGATCCTGAGCGCGTACAGGAAGCGTGTGACCGGGCAGCTGCTCTTTTGGCAGAGTTAGCTGGCGGCATCGTTCTCTCCGGCACTGCCCAGCAAAAAGTAAAAGATTTTAGGCGCCAGCGCGTTTCCCTGCATCTGGTCAAACTGAACAATGTGCTGGGAACACAGTTTAATACAGGACAGGTGACGGCGATCTTTGACCGTTTAGGCTTTGATTATGAAAATCTGGGGCATGAAATCAGTGTGGAGGTTCCCACGCGCCGGTCCGATATCACTATTGAAGAGGATCTGATTGAAGAGGTCGCCCGTCTCTACGGTTACGACAACATCCCGACAACCCTGCCTAAAGGGCGGACAACACCCGGAGCGCGGACACCAAAGCAATGCTTGCGGCAACAGATTAAGCGCTATTTGCAAGGAGCCGGGTTAGATCAGGTGGTCACCTACTCGCTGACCAGTGAACAGTATGCCTTGTGGGGAAGCTGGTTTGAAGAGGATGTCGAACCGATCAAGCTGGCCATGCCCATGAGCGAAGAGCGCAGTCACCTGCGGACCACGTTGATCCCCAGCCTCCTGGAAGTGGTACAATATAATAAAAACCGCAAGCAGACGGATCTCTTCCTATTTGAAATCGGCCGTACGTTTTTAACAAAAGAGACCCATTTGCGTGAATTGCCCCGGGAGAAAGAAGTGGTGGCTGGTGTGCTCACCGGTTTGTGGCAATCCCATCCCTGGCAACATGTGAAAGTGCCTGTTGATTTCTACGTGGCTAAAGGCGTAGTGGAAGGATTGCTGCATCAGTTAGGCATCCAAGGTGTACAGTTTAAAGCAGTGGAGCGGGAACACTATCATCCTGGACGGACCGCGGAAATGGTTATCGGTAGGGAACGGATCGGTTTTGTGGGCCAAATTCATCCGCAAGTGCAGCGGCAACTGGAGTTAAATGAAGTCTATGCTTTTGAACTGGATATTGAGCAGTTGTTCAACCACCTGCCCGGTCAGGTCAGCTTCGATCCCTTGCCCAAATTCCCCAGCATCCAGCGGGATCTGGCTGTGGTGGTCTCCAAAGAGATCACAGCGGGTGAACTGTTAAACACAATTAAGGACGCAGGCGCTCCGCTCCTGAAACATGTCCACGTCTTTGATGTGTATACAGGTCAAGGCATTGCAGCAGGCAAACAAAGCATCGCGTTCTCCCTTACTTATTTTGACCCTGAACGCACCTTGACAGATGAAGAAGTACACCAGGTTCATCAGCGGATCGTTGAGAGACTGGCTGAAAAATGGGGAGCCGTGTTAAGATAAAAGAAGCAGAGTGTTAGGAGGGATTTTTAGTGAGAAAAGATCCGGTGACGAGAGTAACCGTGGAGATTTTTGGTCAAAAATATACATTAAAAGGAGAAGCCTCCGAAGACTATATCAGGGAGGTTGCTCAGTTTGTCGATGAGAAGATGAGAGAGCTGTCCGCTAAAAATCCCTCATTAGATACAACCAAAACAGCGGTTTTAACCGCTGTTAACCTGGCGGATGAATATTTTAAGCTGCAGCAGGAGTATGAAGATCTGATTAAACTGATTGAAGCTGAAACAAGGGGTAAAGAGTCATGAACATACTGGATTTCATCATTGTCGGTCTGTTGTTCACCGGCATGGTGATGGGGTACCGGCGGGGATTTATTATGCACACAGCCAGGCTGATCAGTTTTATTGTCGCCGTGATCGTAGCTTTCCGCTACAAAGGACAGCTTGACCCTCTTCTGAGAGAGTGGCTCCCCTATCCCCTCAGTCAACTGGAGGGAGAATGGATCTGGCTGGCTGTGTTCAATGCTGAGGGTATTTTCTACGGGGCCTTGGCCTTTATCCTTTTGTTTTTCGCCACCAAACTTGTTTTACATGTGATTTTTCGCATCTTAGATGGCATCAGCCGCTTGCCTGGCCTCAATTTAGCGAACCGGAGTCTGGGGCTGTTGGTTGGGGCTTTGCAAATGGCCATTGTAGTTTTTCTCATGGTCCATGTCCTCTTCTTTCTCCCATGGGAAACGGGGAAAACCCTGCTGTTAAATTCTGAGCTTGCCTCGTGGTTGATGAAGAAAAGCCCGCTCTTCTCTCTGCTGTAAAGAAGCCGCTCTGTCCGGCCAGCAGCAGGTTGCAAGGGGTTGCCGGCAGAGGGAGGAGATGGGCACCACTGGTGGTCTTATGGCCGGCTGATGCCCAACCGACGACTGATGACAACCAGCGTGTTTAAAATGTAGAGTGCAAAGGAGTGAGCGGTGTGGCGGATGGAAAAGTGAAATTAACCGCCCTTTCCTCCAAGGGTGGATGAGGGTGCAAAATTGGTCCTGAGGACCTGGCGCACGTGTTGCGTCATTTGCCAGAAACGATTCCTGATCCCAATCTGCTTGTGGGTCTGGATACCTCTGATGATGCCGGGGTGTACCGCTTGACAGACGAGTTAGCCTTGGTTCAAACCGTCGACTTTTTCACCCCTATTGTTGATGATCCCTATATGTTCGGCCAGATTGCTGCGGCCAACTCACTGAGTGATATTTACGCCATGGGCGCCAAGCCACTGACTGTGCTGAACATTGTTGGCTTCCCGGTTAAGAAGCTGGACAAGTCAATTCTGGCTGACATCCTGCGCGGGGCGGCGGACAAAGTGGCCGAGGCAGGGGCCACCCTGGTAGGGGGGCACTCCATCGACGATGCCGAGCCCAAATTTGGCTTGGCTTGCACCGGTATTGTCCATCCGGATAAGGTGCTTAAAAATGCAGGGGCCAAACCGGGAGACCGTCTCCTGTTGACCAAACCTATCGGGGTTGGCATCCAAACCACGGCCATCAAACGGGATTTGCTCAGTGCAGAAGAGTTACAACAGGTGATGCAGGTGATGGCCGCTTTAAATAAAACAGCGGCAGAAGTGATGGCTGACTTTGAGGTTCATGCTTGCACGGATATAACCGGGTTCGGGTTGCTGGGTCATGCCGCGGAAATGGCCAAAGGCAGCCAGGTTGGCTTGGTGATTCAACACTCGAAGGTTCCGGTCTTGCCCGGCACCCGCAGGTTAGCGGAAAAGGGTATTGTCCCTGGAGGAACTAAAGCGAATCACCGCTGGTTAAGTGACTGTGTCAGCTACGCAGAAGGCATTGACGAGCTTGAGCAATGGATCCTGTGTGATGCAGTCACCTCAGGCGGTTTGCTCATGGCGGCAGCTGAACAAGATGCAGCAGGACTTCTTGCAGCGTTGCATCAGCAAGGTGTGGATGCAGCTGAGATCGGTTATGTGACCAGTGATCACCCTGGCTGCATTAAGGTCACAGACTGATAGAATCATGGTTTATAACAGCATACTCTCTTTGAAGCTCGCTTAAGACTGTTTCCTATACATTTGGGAAGCAGTCTTTTTTTGTGCATAATTCGCTATCCACCTTTACAACCTAGAGAAAAGGGCAGAAGGGAGGTGTTTGAGGTGGTCCGCAGATGGAGAAAATGGTTGAGCAAAGCTGATGAGCATAAAACAAAAGCTTTGGAAGAGAAAATCAAACGCAATCCCCATTTAAACAAGCAAGAACTGCAAACACCTTTATCAGCCTCCTTGACAGATAACGAACAAGTGCTTCGTTCACTGTACAAGAATTGCTATGATGTTATCTTTCGTTCCTTTTTTATTAGTGGAAAAACGAAAGCCATGTTGATCTACATAGAAGGAATGTCCAATGTTGAAGAATTAAATGATAATCTCCTCGCCCCGTTAATGAAAGAGGAGGCCGGCCAGCCTCATCCTAAGCACAGCATACAAGAGCTGCTCGAAAAGAGGATCAATATTTCTGCTGTGAAAGAAGTTCAAACGTTTGCCGATGTGATAGAAAAAGTTTCGATGGGACACCCTGTCATTCTGATAGATAAGCAGAATACAGGTTTATCTGTCGGTATAGAAAGATATGAGCAACGTTCTCTGGAAGATCCTCCTGCTGAGAGATTGGTCCGAGGCCCCCGTCATGGATTTATCGAAACCTTACAGGTTAATATTTCCCTGTTACGGCGCGGTCGTCATATTCATCGCCCTGTATGAGTGGCCGAAAATGAATCGAGATGAAATCAAAGAGAAAAGGGCATTTATTGTGCTCACCGTTATGGGCTGGGGCCTTGCGGTCATGCTCCTTTATTTCCCTGACCTGCCGGGCCCCAATGATTGGGTGGAGAAGATCTTTGCCCCATTTAAAAAATTTGTGGAGTAAGAATCAAAGATCTGTCAGCTTACTCAATTGCCCAACAGCCGTTTTTCCAGATAATAAACCCCCTGATACATCACGGTGGCCAGACAGGCAATAATCAGTAAGCTCATCAGCACCAATGTAAAATTAAACACTTGAAAGCCGTAAATAATCAGATAACCAAGCCCTTGTCTAGCTACCAAGAATTCACCGACAATCACACCGACCCAGGCCAAACCGACATTTACTTTCAAGGTGGATATAATCGTGGGAAAAGAGGCTGGAAAAATCACTTTTTGATACACTTGCCGCTTGTTTCCGCCAAATGTTTTGACCACCTTGATATAATTGGGATCCACTTCTTTAAAACTGGTGTACACCACAATTGTGGTAATAATCACGGTGATGGCCAGTGCCATCCCCATAATGGACAAGAAGCCGGGTCCCAAGCCTACAATAAGCAAAGGTCCCAAAGCCACCTTGGGCATACTGTTTAAGACCACCAGATAGGGTTCCAGCACCTTATCCAGAAAGGGAGACCACCAGATCATGGTGGCCAAGATGGTCCCGCAAATCGTGCCGAGCAAAAATCCTGCCAATGTTTCCAGAAAGGTGACGGAAACGTGGGGCCACAGCGAACCGTCTGCCATTTTTTCGATTAACAGGTTCCAGATGCGTGACGGCTGGCTGAAAATCAGCGGATTAATCCATTTTTGGGCGGAAGCCAGCTCCCACATGAACAAAAAACCAATTAAAAGCGCCAGTTGCACCATGGTTACCTTCAGCCGTTCCCGCCGTTTGGCTTGGAGATAGCGTTGGTGAATCTGCCTGGGATCAATCTTCATCATCATCCAGCTCCTTCCAAATCTGACGGAACAAATCATAAAAGCCTTCAGCCTCCCTGGCGTCGAAGGGACGGGCCTGACGTATGTGGTCGGGGATGATAAGCTCCCTTTTGATCCGCCCCGGATGTTTATCCATGACAATGATACGGTCGCTCATGGCGATGGCCTCCCCGATATCATGGGTCACCAGAACGGCTGACTTGCCGTGCTTTTTTAAGGTCTCAAAGACCAAATTCTCCAGCTTCAGCTTGGTTTGATAGTCCAAGGCGGAAAATGGCTCATCCAGGAGCAAAATATCCGGATTAGTGACCAGGGTACGCACCAGAGCCGCCCGTTGCCTCATGCCTCCTGAGAGCTGGGACGGGTAAACATGTTTATAGTCGCCCAACCCCAGTTCATTGAGCAGAAACTCGGCATGTTTTTTCGTCTCGTGGCGCAGCTGACCCATCACTTCCAGACCAATCAGAACATTATCCAGGATGGTGCGCCAGGCAAACAAGTAATCAGCTTGCAACATATAGCCAACTTGGCGGCAAGGTCCTTTGATTGGCTTGCCACCCAGCAGGACATGGCCTGCTGTGGGTTGCAAAATTCCGGCCAAACAGGACAGGACAGTCGTTTTGCCACAACCGCTGGGACCGACCAGCGAGACAAATTCTCCGGCTGCGATGGAGAGGTTGATATTCTCAATCGCCTTTATTGCTTCGGATACAGTGACATAAACATGGGTCACATTTTGCATTTTAAGCAAAGGGCTTGACATCAAATTCCCCTCCTTGATCAAAAACGAATGAAGAAAAGAGGCGGATGAAGGCCTTCATCCACCTTTATTGACTCATCGCCAGTTCGGCAAATGTGGTGTTGACCAGAACCTCGTAGTCTACGCGTTCTTTCAGTTCCCCGGCTTCCTCAATAATATCTTGCAACAACTCCCAGTGAGACTTCTCCAACAGTGGATCCGGTTTATAGGATGCTTGAGCCTTGTAACGGTCGATCACTTGCACCAGAACGTCGTGATCTGTATCTTCAAAGAACGGGGCAATGGCTTCGGCCACTTCTTCACTAGGTTGTTCATAAACCCATTGTTGTGCCCTGTACAAGGCATTGGTAAAGCGTTGGATCACTTCTTCATTTTTGGCGATAAAGCTTTGTTTGGCCATGTAAGATGTGTAGGGAACATGGCCGCTTTCCACTCCAAAGGAGGCCACTACGTGGCCGATCCCCTCCATTTCAAAAATGGTGGCCTGGGGCTCAAACAACTGGACAAATTCACCTGTTCCAGAGGCAAAGGCATTGGGGATGTTGCCGAAATCGACGTTTTGGATCAGCTCTAGATCACGGTGAGGATCAATGCCATGTTTTTTCAACACATATTCGCCCACCATCTGGGGCATGCCCCCTTTGCGTTGCCCCAGAAAGACACGGCCTTTCAGGTCATCCCAGGAGAAATCCTCAATTTTTTCTCTGGAAACCAGGAACGTGCCATCTGTTTGAGTGAGCTGGGCAAAGTTAATCACCGGGTCTTCACTGCCTTGCTGATAAACGTAGATGCTGGTTTCACTTCCTACCAGGGCAATGTCTGCCCCGTCAGACAAAAGCGTGGTCATCGTTTTGTCCCCGCCCCAGGTGGTGGTGAGCTCCACTTTGAGTCCTTCTTTTTCAAAGAATCCTTGGGACAGGGCAACGTATTGCGGAGCGTAAAAGATCGAACGGGTCACTTCTGCCACACGGACCGTTTTTAGCTCTTCTTGTGCTGCGAAACATCCGCTCAAAATAACGGACAAACTGATCAACAATAAGAAGCAGATGGAGAGCTTCTTCATGGCCGACACACTCCTTAGCATAAGATCATTTTACGGGTGATGTATTTTATTCAAAAAATACAAATGTGTGTTAGTCGATCAATGTTTTTAGAAGACAGCGGGTGCAGATTAGATAAGAGAGCTCCAAAATAAAAACCTCCCAACCCATAAGGTTGAGAGGTTTCGCCAGGCGGCATGTGCTTGATCAAGTGAGCCGGGGCCCGGCTTGTTTGATTGCCTGTGGTACACCGGCAAATTTTTCAAAGTTGGCGATGAACCGCCGCGCCAATTGACGGGCGCTTTCATCGTAAGCCTCAGGATCAGCCCATGTGTTGCGGGGGAAGAGGACCTTTTCCGGCACATTGGGGCATGTTTTAGGAATAAACAAACCGAAAACAGGATCTTGAACGTATTCTACTTCTTTCAGTTCTCCGTTTAAAGCGGCGGTGACCATAGCCCTGGTATAAGGCAAGTGCATCCGTTGGCCAACGCCATAAGGGCCGCCTGTCCAGCCGCTATTCACAAGGTATACATCGGTGTGATGTTTTTCCATTTTCTCCCCTAACATTTCCGCATAAATGTGCGGAGCAAGGGGCAGAAAAGGAGCGCCAAAGCAAGTGGAGAAAGTGGCTTCGGGCTCCGTAACTCCCCGTTCGGTTCCGGCCAGTTTGCTGGTATAGCCGGACAAGAAGTGATACATGGCCTGCTCTTTGGTCAGCTTAGCAATAGGAGGCAACACACCAAAGGCATCGGCTGTCAGAAAAATAATGGTTTTAGGATGTCCAGCGACACTGGGAATGCGGGCATTGGGAATATACTCAATGGGATACGCCGCCCTTGTGTTTTCTGTGTAGCGGTTGCTGTCATAATCGACCGCACGGGTCTTTGGATCCACTTCCACATTTTCTAAAACCGTTCCAAAGCGGATAGCATTCCAAATTTGGGGCTCTTTCTCAGCCGAAAGATTAATGCACTTGGCGTAGCAACCCCCTTCAATATTGAAAATGCCGTCTTCGCTCCAGCCATGTTCGTCATCACCGATCAGCTGGCGGTTAGGATCAGCGGACAAGGTCGTTTTTCCTGTACCAGACAGCCCGAAAAACAAGGCCACATCCCCGTTTTCGCCAACATTGGCGGAACAATGCATGGAAAGGACGCCCTGCTGCGGCAGCAGGTAGTTCATCACGCTGAAAATCGATTTTTTCATCTCTCCGGCGTACTCTGTTCCGCCGATTAAAATGATCCGTTTTTCAAAACTGATGATGATAAACGCTTCAGAGTTGGTGCCGTCTACTGCCGGGTCGGCTTTAAAACCGGGGGCAGACACAATGGTAAATTGAGGTTCGTGATGGTTTAACTGATCAGCTCTTGGCCGCACAAACAGCTGGTGGGCAAATAAGTTATGCCAGGCATATTCATTAATCACCCGGATCGGAATTTGATAACGTTCATCACAGCCGGCAAAGCCGTCAAACACAAAGCGTTCTTTATCTTTTAAGTAGTTGACCACCTTGAAATACAAGCGTTCAAACACCTCTTCAGCAATGGGTTGGTTGACGGAGCCCCAGTGAATCTGGTCCCGGACAGAGGGTTCATCAACAATAAATTTATCCTTGGGAGAACGTCCGGTATATTTGCCGGTGTACGTGCTTAAGGCTCCATTAGAGGCTAAGTACCCTTCATTGCGCCGCAAACTGTGTTCAATTAACCTGGCGGGCGGCAGATTGCGATGGGCGTCCCCGTGCAACAATTCAACTAAAGCTTGCGGATAACTGACAATGCTCACAGTCAACATCCCTTTCTTTCATACTCTGTTATAGCGTTCAGCATCACAGTTATAGAAAATGTATATGCTATTCTAATCTCTTTGTTCATAAAAAGTATAACATATTAGGTTAAATGTTGTATACTATTTTTTATCGTTGCTTATAAAAAAGTGACTCTTGTTTTTATGATTGACAAAAAAAAATCGCCGCAAGGGGCAGGTTAAAGGGGCATCATGACTGACTCCGGTTGCCTGTCCACTGTTGTTCCAATTGTTTATAATACTGCCCTTTTTCCACATAGGACTGGCGGATGCGCTGCATCTCGGCATAATCGGCTTCATTTAATTTCCGGGCCACTTTGGCCGGAGAGCCGATGACCAGCGTCCGGGGAGGGATTTTTTTGCCGGGCGGAACAAGGGCGCCTGCGCCCACCATCGCATCCTCGCCAATTTCTGCCCCGTCAAGGACGATGGCACCCATGCCAATAAGGGCTCCTTTTTTAATATGACAGGCATGTAAAATAACGTTATGTCCCACTGTTACATCGTCTTCAATAATTAACGGACGGTCAGGACTCTGATGCAAGGTACAATTGTCCTGAATATTGACCCGATTGCCGATGATGGTCGGCGCCACATCACCACGCAGCACCGTATTGTACCAGATGCTTGTCTCTTCGCCGATTTTGACGTCACCGGTGATGATGACCCCTTTTGCGATAAAAGCGGTTGGAGCAATTTGTGGCGTTTTGTTTTTGTACGGTAAAATCATGTGACGGACCTCCGATCTTTCATCTTTTAATATTTATTAATATTTTACACTTTGCTAGCCTGACAAGATAGGCTATTATAAGAGGGACGATTTTTGTGTATATACCTAGTCTGGCTGTTGCTGTTTGATTGGCACAGTATGTTAATTGGTAAAGAAATCAGATGATCAGAGGTAAGGGAGATCGCGATGGACACGATTGCAGCCCCCCATGTTCCTGAACATCCAATTTCGCTGATGCGGGATATTTATAAAAAAATATTGCCAGAGGTTCATTTGCAACTGGATATTTGGAAACGGAAAGCGGAGCGCATCCCGGATGCTGAGCTGAGACATCAGGCGTTGGCCAGCATGACAAGCAAGCAGTTTCACTGTGAAGGCGGCGGCGTCTATGCCTTGGTCGCCCGGCCGGACTGGCTGCCAAGCGTGGTCAGGTTTATTGTGGCCTATCAAACCATCAGCGATTATTTGGACAATTTGTGTGACCGGAGCGTATCTTTAGATGAAGCGAACTTCAGGCAATTACATCAGTCGATGATCGATGCCGTGACTGGCACCTTCTCGATTGATAACTACTACCAGCTGCAGGCTAATCAAGAGGATGGCGGTTATTTACGGGCTCTGGTTCAAACCTGCCATGACACACTGGCACTATTGCCCAATTATGATTTGTACAAGGACAATATACGCACATTGTGTGAACTGTATTGTGATTTGCAAGTGTATAAGCACATTGCCCTGGATAAGCGGGAACAAGCTTTACATACCTGGTGGGAAAAACACCGTGAACGCTTCCCTGAGCTGGAATGGTACGAATTTGCGGCGGCAACAGGCTCGACGCTGGGCATTTTTTACTATGTGGCGCTAGCCAGCTATGAAGAAGGAACAGAAGATTTAAATGACACTGTCTTTGACGTATATTTTCCTTACATCCAAGGCCTGCATATCCTGTTGGACTATCTCATTGACCAGAAAGAAGACCGGGAAGAAGGGGACCTTAATTTTTGTTTTTACTATCCTTCTGAGGAAGAGAAACTTCAGCGGATTGAGTGGATTACCCGGCAAGCCAGAAAGAAAGCCAGCCAGTTGCCCAATGCACCGTTTCACCGCATGATAGTGGAAGGGCTTTTGGGCATGTATTTGTCCAGCCCTAAGGTGAAGGAACAAGACGATGTGCTTCAGATTTCCAAACGCCTGTTAAAGCGCCGCAAGTTGTCCACCTGGTTTTTCTTTTTAAACGCCTGGTACATCCACCGCAAAGGACGAAAAATTTAGCTGCACAACTGACAAAATACGAGTGAGGTATGCGTACCGATTTTAAAAGCCAAAAACATGAATGGGTGATTGATGAACCTGAGAGCATGGGCGGGCAGGACAGCGGCCCGGATCCGTTGACCACCCTCTTGAGTGCACTGGCTGCCTGTGAAAATGTCACTGCCCGTTTTGTGGCCAAAGAACTTAATTTTAACTTGAAAGGGATGCGTTTTCAAGTAGAGGGGATCCTTGATCCACGGGGTTTTATGGGGGATCCAAACGTGAAACCGTACTTTGAGCAAGTATCCATTAAAGTGATTGTCGAAACCGATGAATCAGAGGAGCGCCTTGATGAATTAAGGCGTGTGACAGATTCCCGGTGTCCTGTCTACAACACCTTGAAAGCTGCCGGAATCAAAGTGAAATCTGAGTGGACGAAAGGTTAAACTAACCTGAGCCTTCGTCTTGTTATAAACAGGCTAAATATCACCAAATACTTGAAAACTATTTACAACAATCCTGAATAAAGATAAAATCATCATGTATATTCATAAGACGGAGGCTTAACAAGAAGATGAAGAAACATCCAAGATTGGACCATTCGCCTACCATATTAGACTATTTAAAATTTGCTCTTCCCTCTCTCATCGGTATCATGTTGTTTATGGTCCCGGTTCGTTATGAAGGTGAAGTGACCATCTTGGTGGCCTTGCTTGCCAAATGGGCAGAAGGACAATTCCATGACATTCTGCCTGCTTTCATGACCGTTGTGTTTATGCTAACTGCGCTGTTAACAGCGGTAACAAAATGGCTCAAACCGGAAGCCATTTTAAACCGGCCGTTTTTAAAAGCATTGTTTGATGTCACTTATTTCTGGTTTGTCATGCGCATCCTGGGCGCTGTTTTTGCAGTGATGACCCTGTATCAACTGGGGCCCTCCTTTATCTGGTCGGAAGACACCGGCGGACTGGTTTTATACGATCTCGTCCCGGTACTAGCCGCGATTTTTGTCTTTGCCGGTCTCTTTTTGCCCTTGCTGTTAGGCTTTGGCCTGCTTGAGCTGGTCGGGGCGCTGATGACCAAAATTATGCGTCCTGTGTTTACCCTGCCGGGCCGCTCGTCCATTGACTGTTTAACCTCATGGATGGGAGACGGTACGATTGGGGTGCTCTTGACCAGCAAACAGTATGAAGACGGCTATTACACGAAGCGGGAAGCAGCTGTTATTGCCACCAACTTTTCCGTGGTTTCGATCACTTTCAGTTTGGTGGTGATCAGTTTTATTGATCTTGGTCACCTTTTTGTTCCGTTTTACTTCACCGTGATTTTGGCGGGAGTGGTGGCTGCCATTATTATGCCTCGCATCCCGCCCTTATCCCGCAAAGAGGACACCTATTATGAGCCTGTAGGCAAGCAGATTGACGAAACGATTCCAGAGGGCATGTCCGCCCTGAGATACGGTCTTTTGCAGGCAGCGGCAAAAGCAGGCGAAGTGAAAAGTGTTGGTTCGGTGCTTAAGCGGGGCGTTCAAAACATTTTAGATATGTGGATCGGTGTTGTGCCGCTGGTCATGGCCCTGGGTACCCTGGCCTTGATTATTGCTGAATTTACCCCGCTGTTTGTCTACCTGGGTTATCCGTTTGTGCCCATTTTGAGCGTGCTTCAGGTGCCAGATGCAGCTGAAGCGGCCCAAGCCATGGTGGTCGGGTTTGCCGATATGTTTTTGCCGGCTGTGATTGGAACGGGGATTGAGGATCCCATGACGCGTTTTATCATTGCGTGTGTGTCGGTCACCCAGCTGATTTATATGTCCGAAGTGGGCGTAATCTTGCTCCGTTCCAAGCTGGATTTAAATTTATTGGATCTGATGATTATCTTCCTGCAACGGACATTGATCACCCTGCCGGTCATTGTGCTGATGGCCCATCTCATTTTTTAACTAAATTTAGCAAGAAATCCCCCACCTCTATAGGTGGAGGGAGCATGTCACGTTCATAGCAGTAAAAAAGGCGGCTGTTTATGGCCGCCTTTGTTGTTTCTAGGGAACTTTTTTCCCGTTACAGGCTCCTGTTCCGAATGAAATAGGCCTCTTCCAGGGATGGCTCTACGGGTTGAAAGGAAGGAGAGGGACGTTGGGAAGCGATGACCCTGATGCTGAAGTGGCCATCCCCTGAAGGTTTGCAGCGAATGACATCTGTTGGAGGGAACTGCTCCAGCTCATTCGCCTTGATTTTTCCTTCCCAAATACGGCGTACGGTGGGGCACTTCCATTGTTCGGGGGAACCATAAAAACGGACACGCCCCTTATCCATCCACAGCACATGATCACAGCAGCCTTCCCACTCTTCGAGGTCATGGCTGACGACAACTGCTGCTCTCTTCCGGCTATAGTTCCGGTTTAAAACTGAGATGACGCGTCTTTTCTCCATGCTGTCCAGATAGGTTAACGGTTCATCGAGGAACAGAAAATGGGGCCAACCGATGAGGGACTGGGCAATAGCGATTCTTTGCTGCGTGCCTTGGGACAGGGATTTAATCTTATAGTTTCGGGCAGAGTTAAGTTGAAACAGTTCAATGAGCTCCTCCACCTCTGCTTTTGCTGCTGCTGGCCTTTGCCCTTTCAGTTCAGCAAGATAAAGAAGCAGACGATGCACAGTCATATCTTGATGCAACTCGATGCCTGTAGGCAGAAACCCAATTTCGGCACGGAGCAGCGGCAAGGGGCAGTCGGGGACATTGGCATAGATAATACGTCCCTGGTCTGGTTCCAAAACGGTGGCCAGCACATGGAGAAGGGTCGACTTCCCCGCCCCATTCTGTCCAACGACGAGGGTGATCCCTGGCTTGATGCTCAGGTGGTCAATACAAAGCTCAAAATGGTTGACTCTTTTGTTTAAAGCATGTACTTCAATCATAGCCTGGTGCTCCTCACATCCGGTTTAACTAAATTTCCAGCACAAACTCAAAAGGTTGGTATAGAGTGGGACAGTTTAATCTAACAACAAATGGTTAAACCTGTACTGGGTCAAACCCCGCTTATAAGCCAGCCATAGTAATCCGATGCCAGCGATCAATAAGCAGACATGTCCTGCGACCAACAGTGCTTCCCACTTAACAGGATCATTTATCAGGTAGGGATGGGCTGCCAAAGCGGCCCATAATATAAAAGCAACTGTAAATCCGGTCTTTATCCCTTTCCAAAACAGCACGTAAGCCAAGACCCCAAGTAAGAATAAGGCCGGGGCAATCCAACTTAACAAAAAGGTGTGCAGTGCAAACGCTTCAACCCTAAAAGCCCAGTAGAACGTGCTGATCAAGCCCAAGCCCAAATTGATGGCCAGCACGATTAACAGACGGCTGTACAGCAACAGGGCCGGCGGATAGGGGGTAATCATTTCCACCAGGCGCATGGCTTTATTCCAGGTCTGATAGTGATACAATGCGCCGATCAAGACAAACAGCGGGACGAAATGGACAAAAGGTTGATCAATATACAGTAACGATGGGCGGGACGGATCGGAAATTAAAGTCAGCATGGCGAAGACAGCGATACTGACTATCCATAAGGGCCACTTACAGATATGCAGCTGGCTCCGGCAAAAGCGCCACAGGGAAGGCCGTTCTCGATTCAAAGCGTTCTCCTCGTTAAATGTACTACTAGCAGTGTAATCCCTGTCCAACTCTTCCTCCAGATTGATTAACAGACGATGTGTATCGGAAGCTGAGGCCGGTTTTACTTGATACTTTGACAAAGACTCTGATAAATCCCTTTCCAACTCTTCCAGCTCCCGGTCAAGACATTCTTTGTTCACGCGGTGCTCCCTCCTTCCCCTCTGCCAATGTGGACTTCAGTGTTTGTAAGGCCCTATATAAATACGTTTTTACAGTGCCAAGGGGGATATGAAGTGTGTCACTAATCTCTTGCAATTTCAGTTCTTGATAAAACCTTAAGATGACAATCTGTTTTTGAATGTCAGGCAATTCATCCAGCGCCCGGATGATGGCTTGCCGTTCTTCTTGCCGTTCATAGATTTCGATCACGGAAGGGCGGGGATCTCGTTGTTCGGGAATTTGCTCCAACCCCTTTCTTTCAGCGCGGTAACCAGCGCTCTTCCAGTAATCGCGGCACAAGTTAAGGGCCACCTGGTAGATCCAGGGCCTGATTTTGGCCGGAGGCTGGCCTTTTTGTACATAGCGGATGATCCGGATGAACGTTTCCTGCACCAAATCTTCCGCTTTTTCTGTATCATGCAGCATGCGCTGCAGAAAGCCAAGCAGGGGACTGTGATAACGGTGAACAAAAGCCTCAAATGCAGCTTTATCTCCATGTTTAAAGGAGCGGATTAATTCTTCATCTGACAGCATGTGCCATGCCCCCTCCCTAATTGAGTTCATCTGTGATGATCCATTTGTGCCGTTGGCTGGTCCAATACATGGACAATGTCAAGAGCACAACACTGATGGCCACAAGCAACAGACGGTTAACACCAAATGCCGTGTTTTCGGGGATATAAATGGTATAAAGCGTCAAATACTTTAATATCTCTCCCCGGGACAGCCCCTCCAGTATCCATAGGGAAAATCCTGCGCCCAGTCCCCCATATATTTTCTTGGTGAGTACCATGCCAAACAAGGTGAGCATGGCCAGCAAGAGATAAGCCGGAACACTTTGGCTGAATAATTGCAGCCAGGAGATTTCTCCCACATAGGGTGGCTGATCCCGGTAGGAATACACCAGTGTTTCCATTTTACCAAACGCCCCTAGGTAAACCCAGGTCCAGGCGAGGTGAAATACGGTTATAAACACCATCAACTGCCACATTTTGCGCAAGATCATCCGTGGCATGGAAACGGGGAACGTGGCATAAATCTCTGAAAAGTAACCGCTCAGCTCCCGCTGGTAAAACATGACCGTCGCCATGATGACTACAGGCAGCATAAACGTTTCATTTAAGAAAAACAGGTCACGCGGATAGCGGGAAGTGACAATCAGGGTCACATAGCCCAAATAATAGCTAACTATGGCCAGCAGAAAAGGGCCTTTCAATCCTTTTAAGTCCTGAACAACCTCACTCACTCGCCCATCACCTGCTTCCATTGTTGCTGCCACTCTTCTAGCTTAATGACGGGGTACGGGGTTTCTGAATCGGCTGACACGATACGTGTGTAAAAATACTGCAAAATGTGTTTCAGTTCATTGGTCTTGCCTTGCCTTAAAGCATCCACCACCATCTTGGTCACCAGTGTATGGTGATCGTAGCTGTCTTCTGTGTCTGGTGGACCCTCAAGGTAAGGTTGGATCCAGAGCATTAATTCTTCATTACTAAGCTTAAGCCCATCTTTTAAATATAAATAATAGAAGGCGTCGAGAATGGCCCCGGCAATGCTTTCGTGGTCTATATAGCCTCGAACATCATCATCCTTAAACAGCCGGTAATAAATCATATCCTTAATCATATACAGTCTCTCCCGCTCATACCGCGCGTCATCAATGAAACCGGGTTGCATATCTTCCCTGAATATAAACGCATCATCCCATACTTCAACCGGGGCTGCGTAATATCTTCCCACCCCTAAGGTACCAAAGGGGAGATAAAAAATGGTACGTGAGATGTTCGGCATTTTCTCAAGCCATTGGCTGAAGTACTGCTCTATATGCTCCATATCCTCCAGAAAAAGATTGATTTCTCCCTCATACACCGGAGAGGATACGACGCTGAATGCCTGCCCCGCGGGGATCTCCGTCACGTTTCCACCTAACAATGTGACGCCCTCCGCTTCGGCGATATAAAATTGTTGGACATGATTCTGTGGGTCACGGATCACTTTGTCAGCGGCTGTGGTAAACACATCCCCTTCAAACTGACTTAACGTAATGGTATATTCTGACGGCACAGGGTTTAGCCCAAGAAAGTCTAGTTGAATCGGTTCAGGCGCACGGAGATAATAAGCTGGTTTGTCATTCTTTGTAAAGAACCCCAGGTTAAAAAGGGGCCGTTTTCCAGGTAAAGGGTACCAGGCCAGATGGGCAGGGAGAAAGACATGCTTCCCTTGGACAAAGCCGTGCATGGTTTCGCGGTAGTGATTAAATCCCCACAAGAATAATCTTCCTGCGTATTCAATGCTCATTACCTGCTGTTCGAGTTGTTGATCCAGGACTTCAGGCTGAATCAGCAGCGTGTCACCTTCGCGCTCAAAGTCAACCTCCTTTCCATTCAGCTCAACCCTGATGACCTTAAGCAGACGGTTTAAAGTGAAATAGAGGGATGGTTGTTCAGCCACATCAGCCGTTAAAAATGTGAGCGTAGCTGTTCCTTTCAATCCGTTTTGATGGTGTTGCTCCAGTTGAATGTCGTAAGATTGGATGGCAAAGCCGGGTTGAAAGCGTGTCTCCTCCTCACTGTCAATGGGAATGGAACTCTCCTGAACAAAAGCATCGTGAATGGCATACCGCTCCTGCCACAGCTGGGCATAGGGGAGGAAAGTCGCTATACTCAACAAAATCGTGGCTACTCCGCATAATATCCAGCCCGTTTCCCGCTGGGCCGGTCTTCTGGTGACCAAAATGACCGTGATCCAAATGATCAGCATCACGGTAAACATGGCCACAAATAAGCGGGACAGCCAAATCTCTGAGCTTAAAAGCTGCCAGCCCCACACATCATTACTCAAGAGAGAGTCCACTGTAAACTGATTGAGATGGAAGGTCCGCAGAAAATAAAGTTGGGAATGGGACATCAGAAAAATATCCATAAAGAAAGTGCCAAACATCCAGGCGCAAAAACCGATTAAATAGACGATCCGTGGTCTTATGGCCGCAGCCAAAAACATGGCCAAAGCCAGTGTCACGGCATAGGACCATTCATATTGCAACACATATTGAGTCAATGCGCTTTCAATGTGGGACCAGGTTACTCCTCTGTGATAGCCCACACCGCTAAAGACGGCGGCCATGACTAATGTAAAAGTGGATAAATACAGCCATCCTGCCACAAATTTGGCGGTCACTTGCATCAAGGGGGCTACAGGCCAGGACCCGAGCCAGTCATAGGTGGCCGGGATTGTATCCCTGCGGATGATCAATATCCCGAGTAACATGGCTGCACCCAAGGACATGGTGTGCCCTAATTTGTGAAAGTCGTAAGCATTTAAAATCAGGTTGTACGGTTTGTAGTCGGGAACGTTGAGCAACTGATGCAGCATCCAAGCGCCAAATAATACCGGCAAAACCAGGAAGAATCTGTTGCTGAAGATCAGTTTCAACTCCAATTGAAGCTGCCGCCACCATTTACTCATCTGCTTTCCCTCCAATCAAAGCCATATAGCCCTCTTCCAGGGAAGGAGAAAGAGGAATGGCTGATGGAGCCGGCTTTTCTCCGGCGATCACTTTGACGCGCACCCCATGATCAGTCCGTCGGGTTGAGACGATTGGGTATTGGTGATAGCGTTCTAACTCTCTCTCTTCTATTTCAAGTTCCCACACCTTGTCAGCTGCCTGTTGGCGAAGATCTTCCAGGGTACCTGTGAGGACCACACGTCCCTGGGAGAGAACGGCCAAGGACTGGCAACTGCTCTCAATGTCAGCTACAATGTGAGTGGATAAAATGACGATTCGTTCCATTCCCAGCCGGGAAATCAAATTGCGGAAGCGGATCCGTTCTTCCGGATCTAACCCGGCAGTGGGCTCATCCACAATCAGGACGGCAGGATCACCTAACAGGGCCTGGGCGATACCCAATCTTTGCTTCATCCCCCCGGAAAACGTTTTGATTTTTTGACGGGCCGCCTGTTGCAAGTTCACCTCAGCCAGGAGATGTTTAATGCGGTTTTCTCGTTCTTTTTTCTCCTTAATCCCTTTCATCACCCCTACATAATCCAGAAAGTCATACGCTGTTAATTGGGGATAAATTTGAAAGTGCTGGGGAAGGTAGCCGATCAGCTTGCGGATCTCATCCGGCTGCTTGGTTAAGGAAATGCCGTGGACGGTAACCTCCCCAGATGTCGGCTTAAGCAGGGTGGCCAAAATGCGCATCAGCGAGGTTTTTCCAGCCCCATTGGGGCCAAGCAAGCCGAAGATCCCTTTGTCAATGCGGAGGTTAATGTCTCTCAAAGCGACATGTTTTTTGTATCTTTTGTAAAGACCCTCAATCATGATCATGTTCTGCTTCTCCTCTGCTCTGGATTTCCTTGCCGGCAAGTTCTATTACTATCACGAACAAGAGGGGCAAAAAGTTTTAGTTTTAAAAAAGAAACAGCCAAAAAATTCCCCTTATTCACGCTGTTTATGAAATCGGAAAAAATGGTTTATAAAAATGAAAATTATTTATTCACAGAACATTAATGGTAATTTATAATTTAACCTGAATCCAAAAAAGAGAGAAGGGGGATATTTGTGGAAGCGTTTATTAATAGGTTTAATGAAGTTGTGGAAGCTTTTGTTAATGGGCTCAATAATATTATTTGTTTTCTATGGAAGCGTAAGAACGGCAAATCTGGCTTGGGCCATGGGAGACATCGGTGTGGGAAGCATGGCCTGGTTGAACCTCGTTGCCATCCTGCTGCTGACAAAGCCTGCCCTAAAAGTGTTGAAGGATTACGAAGAACAGAAAAAAGAAGGAAAAGATCCTGTGTTTGACCCGGTCAAAGCAGGAATCAGTGATGCCGACTTCTGGGAGAAGGAATATAAGTATGAGGAATTTTCTGCTCCAAATCAGGGCAAATCTCTTCATTCCTAAACATGAAATCCAAAACCAAAAAGGGGCAGCTAAACAGCTGTCCTTAATCTTTGTGCGGTTCGTGGGCACTGATCATCCGTTCTTGCGGCTCCGTATTAATCTCTCCGTTGGCCCGTTTGGGGGCGTTGATGCCCTTCCATGCTCCTCTGCTTTTTCCCCACTTGTTAAACCGATGTGCTAGAATAGACAAAAAAATACTTTTCATGTGAATAACATAAGTGGAGAGAATGGAGGAAAACCATGAGCTTTGAAACAGCCCGGCGCATGCAAGCATTTGAAACACTGGTATTTAGTGAACTGGCTAAGAGAAAAAAGGACAAAATAGCCCGTGGGGAAGATGTGATTGACTTAAGTATCGGCAGTCCCGATTTACCGCCTGCCCCCGAGGTGATCGCGTGCTTGACGCGCAATATTCAGGATCCTGCCCAATACGGCTACACCTTAACGGGAACAGATGAGTTTTTGGAAGCAGTCGCTGTGTATTACAGGAAGCGGTTTGGTGTGGCCCTTGATCCGCAAACAGAAGTAATGATGACCATGGGGTCCCAGGACGGCCTGGTCCATCTGCCCATGGTGTTTGCTAATCCGGGGGACATTATTTTGGTTCCTGACCCTGGCTATACGGCCTATGAAACAGGGGTGCATATGGCTGAGGCAGCATTGTATCCCCTGCCGTTGAAGAAAGAAAACGGGTTTTTGCCTGACCTTGAGGCGATCCCCCAAGAAGTGGCCAAGAGAGCCAAAATGATGATCCTTAACTTCCCGGGCAATCCGGTGCCGGCCCTGGCTAGCCGCACTTTTTTTGAACAGGTCGTTCAGTTTGCCAAGCAGTACAACATCCTGGTTGTTCATGATTTTGCCTATTCTGAGCTTGTCTTTGGCGGTCAAAAAGCGACGAGTTTTCTAGAGGTGGAGGGTGCCAAAGAGGTCGGAGTGGAGTTTAATTCATTGTCCAAAAGCTTTAATATGGCTGGCTGCCGAATTGGTTATCTGGTAGGCAATCCAGAAGTGCTTGCGGCTTTTGGTCGCTTAAAATCCAACCTGGATTACGGGGTCTTTTTACCCATTCAAAAAGCGGCGGCCTTGGCGTTGCGGGAAGGAAGGGAGCTGCTCGCCAGGAGCGTCAAAGCGTATGAAGCCCGCCGGGATGCGCTGGTTAAAGGTTTGGCCGAAGCCGGCTGGGACATTGATCCGCCTCAGGCCACCATGTTTGCCTGGGCCGAGTTGCCTGAAGGCTGGACGTCCAGGGCGTTTGCCTACGGTCTCTTGGAACACGCAGGTGTTGTGGTGACTCCGGGAGATGCCTTTGGCAAACACGGGGAAGGCTTTGTCCGCATCGCCCTGGTTCAGTCAGAATCCCGGCTAAGCGAAGCGGCCCGCCGGATCGGTGATTTCCTGCGTGTTTATGGTAAAATGAAAACAGAGCAAGCTTATTAAGCCGCATAACTTAGAAAGGAAATCACCATATGATGCAGAACGACATACTCAACGAAATAGAGTCACTACAGTTGCCGCAGCAAGTGGTGGATACGATTGACCGTATCCGTTCCGAACGGCAACACACCCTGACCGATGAAGAAAAGTGGCTGGTGGGCCGGCCCGGATACACTTCCCCAGATCCTGCGCTCCTTTATGATGCCGTCGTCGCCCTGAGCATGCGCAAGAACGTACTGTTGCAGGGGCCTACTGGAGCAGGGAAAACAAAACTGGCCGAATATCTGTCATACCTGTTCCATCAGCCCCTCCATGCTGTTAACTGCTCGGTTGACCTGGATGCAGAAGCCTTGCTGGGCTTTAAAACCATTGTGCAAAAGGGGAATCACTCTGCCATCGAATTTGTTCCGGGGCCAGTAGTCAAAGCGATGACAAAGGGCCACTTTTTATATATCGACGAGATCAATATGGCCAAACCGGAGACGCTACCGATTATCAACAGTGTGTTGGACTACCGGAAGATGCTGACCAATCCCTTTACAGGGGAAGTGATTAAGGCCAAAGACGGGTTTGGGGTGATTGCCGCCATCAATATCGGTTATGTGGGCACCGTGCCGCTCAATGAAGCGTTAAAAAACCGCTTTGTGGTCATTGATGTCCCCTATCTGCAAGGGGAACAGCTGAGGAATTTGTTAGAAGAACAGACAGCCCTCCGTGATCCTGCTCTCCTGGACCGTTTTGTCCGTTTATCCGCTGACCTTTTGGCCCAGACCAAAATGGGACAGTTGTCTGAGGAGGCCGCCTCCATCCGGGCCTTGATTGATGCTTGTGATTTGGCTGCCCATATGCCGCCGCTCCGGGCCATTCAACGTGCTATTGTCGATAAGCTGGAAGACGAGCGGGAACGGGCGGCGGTTAAAAACACGGCTGAAACATTGTTTTAGGGGGAACGGCCATGGTGTTTCGCTTTCTAGAACAGGAAGTGGATGCTTTTGTGCGCATGCAGCTTTTGGACCTGGCCCGTACCCTGGCCCGCCGGCCCCAGGTGCGCATCGATTTTGATTTGAGCTCCTATTTTGATCCTGGAAGCCAAACGATTTACATCAGCCAGTTCTGGGATGAACTGGATGACCCTAAAATGCAACTAGAGGGCATGAAAAGTGATGTGTATATCCGCAGCATGGAGATCAAAGCGTCAGATCGGTCTGCCATTGCCCGCTATATGTCCAGGGCAGCAGCATCAGCACGGCCCAAGTTAGCAACCCAGCTGTTTATTATGGCTGAAGAGCTGCGCCTGTCACTGGCCATGATGGCGGAGAGGCCTGGCACACAGCGTGTGTTTGATGTCCGCCGCCAGGTGTATACCCGCTATTTTGCCCGCAGGCTGCCGGGACATGTGCGTCGTGGAGAACAGGGTGACGCCTTGTTTACGGCCTTGTATTTATGGCTGACAGCCAACGAAGTCGATCCCCGCGTTCCCGGGATCAGTGCTGAGTTGTATCAGCTGCTGAAACAATTGCAGCCCCAGTTGGAGTGGCTGATGGATGCCAGTTCAACTGCTGAAGTGGCCGAGCGTTGCTGGGGGATTGTGGAGGCCCTTGATGTGCACTTGTCCGGCGACATGCAGACGACGTACTGGGCCTGGCCCAAGAGCCGTGTTCCGGAGCCAGAGCCGCAAGTGGACATTGATCCTCTGAACCGGGCCTCTCTCTTGAAGGCGTATGACGAAGAAGGGGAACAGGAAGTGAAAGAGGATCAGCGTAAAGACCAAAAGCTGCCTATGTGGCATCAGGATACAGCAGATAAGACCGGTCATTTTTTGCAGTTTGAGCTGGAGGAAGGCGCCCGCTCCACCGCCTTGGGCGGCGTTTTGCGCCAGTCGGACAGCGGGGACCAGGCCGTGGGTATGGTGCAAGGGTCAGCCCATCGCTCCAGCCGTGATGATTATGAGGATCCTCAAAATGTACTCAAACGTTTGGAAACACTGGCTGGTGAGCAGAAAGCATTGATGGGGGACATCAACCGTCATGTCAAACCTGTCTTTGTACCTCCCAAACCTGCAAGCCAGGCTGACAGGGCCGCCTATGAGGAGCTCATCCGGCACATTAGTCCTTTCAAACGCAAGCTGATGAAAACGATTCAGCTGATACTGGAACATAAGCACACGGCTGCCAGAGAATTCTTGCCCTTCGGCCGCCTGACCAGGAAGTTGACCCGGCTGTTAACAGAAGATTCCCCGCGCCTGTTTTATAAGAAAAAGAATCCATCTCGCCAGATTGATGCCGCTTTTATGCTGCTCGTGGATTGTTCAGCTTCCATGTACGATAAAATGACTGAAACCCAGCGGGGCATTGCCCTGTTTCATGAATGCTTGCGCGGGCTTTCTATCCCCCATATGGTGACCGGCTTTTGGGAAGAGAGTGGTGAAGGGAAAAGGGGAGCTTATCCTAACTATTTTCAGCCTGTGATTGAGTTCAGCCGTTCCCTGTTACCCGACAGCGGCCCGGCTATTATGCAGCTCAAGCCGCAGCAGGACAACCGGGACGGTTATGCCATCCGCCTGATGTCGGCCCATCTGCTGGAGCGGACTGAAGCCCGGCGTTTTTTGCTGGTGTTTAGCGATGGGGAGCCGGCGGCCCAAAATTACGAAGCAGAGGGTATTTTGGATACCTATCAGGCTGTACTGGAAGCAAGGAGAAAAGGGATTGACGTCATTGGGATCTATTTGGCGGGTGAACAGGTCCCGGAAAAAGTACAGCAAACGTTCCGCAACATTTATGGGCGCCACAGCATTGTCGTGCCCCATGTCAATGAATTAAATGATCATTTGCTGCCCATACTACGGAAACTCTTGTTAAAAGCGATGGTCTGACAGGAGGCTGGTCATGAAAATTTTATGTATTGATGGGGGCGGAATTCGCGGGGTGTTCCCTGCTCAGATCCTGAACCGTTTGGAAGAGAGATATCAACAGCCCATTTACAAGTCTTTCGACTTGATTGTCGGGACCAGTACCGGGGCGATTATTGCCGCGGCAGTGGCAGCCGGGCAAAAGATGGATGTAATTGTAGATTGGTACCGCTATTGGGGACCAAAAGTGTTTAAACAGCGCTCGCTGGGGGTCTTGAAAAGTTTTTATCATCATCACCTGCTGAAAAAGGTACTGCAGGATGTGTTTGGCCAGAGACACCTGGCTGAAGTTTCCGTTCCGCTCGTCATTCCCGCGGTCAATTTGCAGGTTGGGGATGTGCATCTGTTTAAATCCCACACCAACCCCCGTGAAAGTGGTAAAATTAAGCTGTGGGAAGCGGTTTTGTCCTCCTGTGCCGCCCCACTTTATTTTCCTCCTTACCAAGTGAACGATGACCTGCTCATGGCAGACGGGGGATTGTGGGCCAACAATCCTTCATTTGTCGCCCTGATTGAGGCGCTGAACGTTTTTGGCCAACAAGTGGAGGAAGTGAACATTTTATCCCTGGGCACAGGGAAGCAGAAGATCACTTTTGATCCGGGCGGCAAACCGGGCTGGGGCCTGAGTCAATGGATTCAGCTTAAATGGCGGCCGTTTAGGATCACTCCCAAACTGATTGACCTGGCACTGCATGTGACCTCTGAATCGATTACCTATCAATGTCAAATGCTGCTAGGCAGACGTATGCTGCGCCTTAACCAGGAGTTGGGCAAGGAAATTCCCATTGACGACATCGGTAAAATTGACGAACTGATTCAGCTGGCTGATCAAGTGTATGAACAAAGACAAGCGGAGATCGATGCGTTTTTGGCTCACTAGGAGAGGTTAAGCAATGAATAAGATCAAACAAGCATCCGCTTCTTTTTCGAAGCAAGGGAACACCGGGCAAAGGCAAACGGAAGTTGCCCGAAAGCAGCAGGGTTCTGAATGTTCTGCCGTCTATTTAACCTTACAACAGGCGGCCGAATACCTGGCAGTCTCTCCGGCTACAGTCAAAAACTGGGTGAAAACCGGCCTTATACGGCACATAGTCTTTCAAAATGGTCAACGCATGGTGGCGAGAGCTGAAATCGACCAGCTCTCCCGGCTGATCGAACAGGGAGAATTGAACCGTTTGCGGAAAAGGAGAAACAAAAGGGCGGTCAAGGGAAGGTTGATTCCAAGCGAATACGTGAGTTTCAAGCCTTATGCCGGGTTGACAGCAGAGATTATGCAAGTGGCAGATCCTTTTTTGCGAACGGCAACCACACAACAAGCCACGAGATATATCCGTTTGATTTTATGTGAATGTGTCCTGCAATTATGGCGGCATAAGCATGCTTCACATGGTTTCCATGGCAAGGAAAGGGATGCTCTTACCCCAGGGTCAGGGACTTCATTGACTGCCGGCTGGTTAACCGGAGAGGTTCAACTTGGCTGGCTGTCGCGGCTTTTGACCGGGCTGATACATACGGATGGCTTGTCTCCGGATGAGAAGGAGCTGTTAGACCGTCTGCACCCCTTAGATATTCCCTATGTAGAAGGGGAAGATTTCCTGGGCCTGGTCTATCTTTCGTTAAGTCAATTGGGGCAGCGGAAACAATATGGACAATACTATACACCCTCGTCTCTGGTCAGGGAGATGGTTGAAAGTTGTCTGGATCAGCTTGAGATTACAGAGAAAGTAAAAATAATGGATCCTTGTTGCGGATCTGGAAATTTTTTATTAAAGCTGTTTCAACATTTAAAATCCCGCTTGTGTGCATTGGGATTTTCTGTGCAAGAGGCAGAAAAACACCTGTTTCAATCTTGTTTGTTGGGTATGGATATTGACCCGGTGGCCGTCACTTTAACCAAAATCAATTTGGCCCTGGCTGCCGATCATTTGCCCGCCGAAATGCCCGTCTTCCAGATACAGGTCCGCGATTTTCTGGCGCAGGGAACTGACTTGCAGAAGAAGGATGCTGCATCTTTTGATGTCATGATAGGCAATCCGCCCTGGGGCTCCACGTTTGGTCTCTCCGCAAAAAAAGAATTAAAAACCCGCTTTCGTTCGGCCCGCTATTTGGTGGACTCGTTCAGCCTGTTTGTAGAGCAGGCTGTCAGATTGTTAAAGCCAGGCGGGATTTTAAACTTTGTCCTCCCTGAGGCCATGTTGTCTGTCAGCGGCCACCGGCCTGTCAGGGAGTTTCTGCTGGAACAGACACAGCTTTTAGATATTCACTTGCTAGGCAACACCTTTACTGGCGTGCACAGCCCTGTCATTACCTTCATGGCCCAGCGCCAAGCCGGTGAAAAGAAAAATCATTGTGTTTATGTCAGGGGGATAGGGAAGGGGCATCGAATCCTTCAACAACGCTTTAAGAACAATCACGCTTGTGTGTTCAATGTTTATTGCACAGATGATGATGACCGTTTACTTCGTTACCTGCGTTCCCATCCTGCGGCCACTTGTTTGCAAGGAAAGGCGGCCTTTGCTCTGGGGATTGTCACGGGTAACAATCAGAAATTCCTGGTGAGTCAACAACAGCGGGACACGGAACCCATCTTAAAGGGAAGTGACATTTTTAAATACCGGGCAAGACCAGCTGCCACGCATATCCGTTTTCAGCCTGACCAGTTTCAACAAGTGGCGCCACTTAAGTATTACCGGGCCAAGGAAAAACTGATTTACCGCTTTATCAACCGGACGCTGGTCTTTGCCTATGACAACCAGCAACATCTCACCTTGAACAGCGCCAACATTCTTGTACCAGAGACATCGGAGCTGGACATTAAATACCTCCTGGCTGTGCTGAATTCCAAAACGATCCAGTACTTTTACCAATTAAGTTTTTGTTCAGTGAAAGTGTTGCGGCATTACCTGGAAGCTGTCCCCATTCCATTGGCCTCCCCAAACAAGCAGCAATTTGTCGCCCAGCTGGTGGATCAGCTGCTCTCAGCCGAGAGGCCATCTGACCGGAAAGCTTGGTATGAGGACATTGAAGAGGAAATCATGGATCTGTTTGAATTAAACAGCAGCCAAAAAAGGCGTATCAATCAAACGGTAGCCCATATTCATTACCTGGATGATTAACCTTGATGCCTGGCTTTAACCATTACTGGCGGTGCTTACGTCTTTTCATTCCGTGTGCGTATTTCTTTTTCTTCACCTGCAGGGGAGCCTCAGCTGTAAGCCGGACCGGGGTTTGATCAGGTTCTTTGGTCAATAATTTCAAGGCTGCGGCCACCAATGTGACGGAATCTTGTTCCTCAAGCAGCGCTTGAGCCATGCGTTGGAAAACTTGAAGGTCCCCTTCTTCTGCCACCCTTAAAAGTTTCTCCATGGCTGCTTGCTGCCGGCCTTTTAATACTTCACTAATAGTGGGAATCCGCTTCTTCTCTAGTTTGCGCCTAATGAGGTGCTCAATTGTTTTTAAATGGTTCAGTTCACGCGGGACAACAAAGGTGATCGCTTTTCCGGTTTGTCCGGCCCGTCCTGTGCGGCCGATCCGGTGCACATAATTTTCAGGGTCCTGCGGAATGTCAAAGTTACAGACATGGGTCACACCCTGAATATCCAGGCCACGGGCAGCCACATCAGTGGCTACCAAAATATCAATTGATCCGGTCCGGAATAGGTTAATCACCTGGTCCCGTCTGGCTTGGCTCAAATCACCGTGAATCCCTTCAGCCAAGTATCCCCGGCGTTTTAGTGCCTCAGAAAGTTCATCCACCCGGCGTTTTGTACGCCCGAACACAATAGCCAATTCAGGGGACTCCAGATCAAGGAGGCGGCAGAGGATATCAAACTTTTGCTTTTCCTGCACCTCAAGATAATATTGCTCGATTAAAGGCACGGTCACTTGCTTAACCTTTATCTTTACTTCTGCTGGATGCCGCATAAAGCGCAGGGCCAGCTCTTTTATCGGCTCCGGCATGGTGGCTGAAAACAGCAGCGTTTGTTTTTCTTGGGGGCATTGTTCCAATATAGCGGTGATGTCATCAATAAACCCCATGTTCAGCATCTCATCTGCTTCATCCAACACGACATGGCGTATATGAGCCAGACGCAGGGTTTTGCGGCGCAAATGGTCCAATAAGCGTCCAGGTGTCCCGACAATCACCTGTGGATATTGTTTTAAGGCTTTGATTTGGCGATTGATGTCCTGCCCGCCATAGACAGGCAGCACCTTCACTTTTTTAAACTCACCAATCCGGTTCAATTCTTCGGCCACTTGAATCGTCAGTTCACGGGTTGGTGTGATGACCAGTCCTTGTATATGGTTAGCATGGGCTTGTATACCTTCAATCATGGGGATGCCAAAAGCAGCGGTTTTTCCCGTACCGGTCTGGGCCTGGCCAATCAGGTCTTGACCTTTTAAAGCCAATGGGATCGCTTCGGCCTGGATGGGTGTGGCTTCTTCAAACCCCATTTTGGCTAAAGCTCGCTTAACGGGTTCCGAGATATTTAATGCTTGAAAATGTGTCAAGTTAGTTCAAACTCCTTTTTTCTTTTCTTAGATATAACATGTTCAATAAAAAAGAGCATGATCCGTTAATAACGGAACAATGCTCTTGTCAATGTCATCTTTGCTGTTTACAAGCGCACGACATTGGCAGCTTGAGGTCCGCGTTTGCCTACCACAATATCAAATTGGACGCTTTCGCCTTCCTCAAGGGTTTTAAAGCCTTCACCCTCGATGGCTGTGTAGTGGACGAACACATCGTTTCCTTCGGGGCTTTCGATAAATCCAAAACCTTTTTCAGAGTTAAACCATTTTACTTTGCCGACCATGTTACGGCCTCCTTACTTAAAAATTTGTTGATTAAAAACTGAATACTTTCACTTGTTGCGCCTTGCACAGAGGCCGAACAGGTTGCAGTAATTCAACTTTTAATCAAACTAATCTTATTATACCATTATTTTTCAAGAAAGCAAGAAATAATTGTGTGCTCCCCATGGATAATGGTTTGTGATATAATATTTGTTTGACGATGAACAAGAGCAGGGTGTTGACATTGAAAAGGACTGTCATTTTTATTTTGGCCCTTATCATCATGGTTCTGTTTGTTTCGGTTGTTCTAGTGGTCTTATTTTCTGGGGCCTCCCTGTGGCTGTATGCCCTTATATATCTTGTCCTTATTTTTTTGTGGTATAAGCCTGCGCTTGTTTTTTATCATTCTTTCCGGGCTGGGCATATGTTAAAGCAGGGAGACCTGAAGGGCGTCAGCCTAAGTTACCAACATATTGCCCGTCTGAAACGGCATGAAGGATATGGGGATTACGCCCAAGGATTGGCCTGTTACTATCAACGGGACTGGCATCAAGCGAAGGCCGCTTTCGAAAAAGCATTAGAGCGGGGAATTAAGACGCAGCCAAAAACGACAGAACCACTCACCAAGATGGCACTGATGGCAGTGAATATGCAACTGGGCAAGCAGCGTGAAGCAAAGCGGTGGATGGTTGACATAGAAGAGCAGTTGGCTGAAGGAAGACGCTTATCTTCCAAACTTTTAGCCCTGTTTTACGCCCTGAAGGGAGAATGGCTGTATCATCAGGGGCGGAAACAGGCAGAACAACTGCTGCAAACCCGCGGTTAGGCTGTATTGTGGATGGAGGTAGGCAATGATGACAACATATCATTTTATTGGGATCAAAGGGTCAGGGATGAGTGCTTTGGCCCAAATTTTGCACGATCTGGGGCACCAGGTGCAAGGCTCTGATGTGGCCACTTTTTACTTCACACAACAACCCCTTGAAGAAAAAGGCATTCCCATTTATCCTTTTTCCAAGGAGAATATCAAGCCCGGCATGACGGTGGTTGCGGGAAATGCCTTTAAAGAGGATCACGAGGAAATCGAACAAGCCCGGGCAATAGGGGTTCCGGTTTACCGTTATCATGACTATTTAGGCCAGTTAACCCAGGGGTACACCAATGTTGCCGTCACTGGCACCCATGGCAAAACGTCCACGACCGGATTGCTTGCCCATGTGCTCAGTGCCATCCGGCCCACCTCGTTTTTGATTGGGGACGGAACGGGAAAAGGAGAGAAAAACAGCCAGTATTTTGTTTATGAGGCTTGTGAGTACCGCCGCCATTTTCTGGCATATCACCCCGATTATCAAATTATCACCAACATTGATTTTGACCATCCCGACTATTTTCGCGATTTAGACGATGTGGTGGATGCTTTTCAAAGTTTGGCCAACCAGACCAAAAAAATGATCGTTGCTTGCGGAGATGACCCCCATGTCGGGCGTTTAGAATTCCCTGTAGATATGTTGACCTACGGGTTTAAGCCGCACAACGAACTGCAGGCTGAAATATTAAGCGCCGGTGAACGGGGCATGACTTTTGCAGCTTGGTATCGCGGAGAGCAGCTAGGGGAGTTTCATCTCCCTCTGTACGGCCGCCACAATGTGCTCAATGCGCTGGCTGTGATTGGCGTTTGCCTGGCAGAGAAGCTGCCCATGGCTGATGTGAAACACCATTTGGCCACCTTTGGCGGTGTGAAGCGGCGCTTCTCAGAGAAAGTGTGGATAAAAGGCAACATTTTGATTGACGACTACGCGCACCATCCCGCTGAGATTAGAGCCACCATCGAAGCCGCCCGTATTAAATACCCTGACCGCAAGCTGGTCTCTATTTTCCAGCCTCATACCTTTTCGCGCACGGAAGCGTTTCTAAATGAGTTTGCAGAGGCCCTGTCGCTGGCGGATGAGGTCTATTTATGTGATATTTTTGCCTCGGCACGGGAAAAACAAGGTACTTTGACCATTGAAGATTTGATGCGTAAACTGCCTGAGTCCCGTTTAATCAGTGAGGCGACAGTGGACCAGCTGCATCATTACTCCAATGCAGTTTTGCTGTTTATGGGAGCGGGTGACATTCAAAAGGTGCAGCATGCCCTGGAAAAAAGCCTATCTTAGTCTGATAAACAAAAACTCCACTTTTGTCCCTCTTACCTAGTTTGACAAACCTGCATAATGTATTAGTGACCACCTACCCGGGAAGGGTGACACATACAAAAGGAGGGACATGGGAGCATGAGCGGTAAAGCACCAGTTTATTCTTTTCACGGAGGATTTACGCTAATTGTGGTGTTGTTTATCTTGCTGGTTATTGTCGGCTGCAGCTGCTGGGGTTATTGGTAGAGCGGGCTAGCTCATGTAAAGGCAAAGGATACGGAAGCCACTGGTTGAACAGCCAGTGGCTATTTTACTCTATTAAAGGCTTTCCTCCCTAATCAAGAAAGGCTATAATGACAATGACAATGGTAGCAGGAAAAGGAGTCTGTCCATGTGGTCTGTCATGATGAAAAAAAGCATCCTGAAAGCGCTACTTATCTTTATGTTGATTATCGTTTTGATATGGATTAATCATCGTTATTTAAACTGGAAACCGTTAACGATCCGGGAATGGATGACCTCTTTCGGCTGGTATGCACCCTTGGTATTTATTCTTCTGTTCACCATCCGTCCCTTGTTGCTATTTCCGTCTTCCATTTTGACCATCGCAGCGGGGCTGGCCTTTGGTCCCTTCTTGGGAACACTGTATTCGTTGATCGGCTTAATGATCAGTGCTGTAATAGCGTTTGGTGTGGCCAGGAAGCTGGGTAAAGAAATTGTACAGAAAAGATGGACAGGCAGATTTAGGACGCTCGAGATCCAACTTGAGCAAAACGGATTTTTCTATGTATTAGTTTTGCGTTTGATACCGTTTATCAATTTTGATTTGATCAGCTACTTAGCTGGCATCTCCAAAGTGCGCTTACGCTCGTTTTTTTATGCCACATTCATTGGGGTCATTCCTGGTACATACGGTTATACGTTTGTCGGCCATACCCTTGTTGAACGGGACCCGGTGATGATTATGAAGCTGGTTGTGATCTTTGCCCTATTGATTGCTGTTCCGTTGATCTTTCGCAAGAAGCTGGCGGCCAAAGTGGGGCTTTTCCCTGCCAAAGAGCAAAAAGAGGACCGGCTGGACAGCCAAGCCGATGATCATAAACCTGCTGTCATGACCGGCCAGGAAAACAACAAACACTCTAACTCTATGTACTAATCATGGGAGTTTTACTGCACTTTAACAAGGTTGGTTTCACCTGAACTTGAGTCCCCATACATCTAATTCTTATGCTGCTTGGCCAGATAATCAAAAATCCCCAGGGAAGAGACCATCATATCCAATTTTAAGATTTCATACAGCTCGGTATGCTGGCGAATGTCAATTGTTTTATGATGGGCGAGGAGCTGTTCAAGTAAACTTTGCGCCAGGACCTGGGGTTCCTGTCCATTGGCATAGGCCTTTTTTCCTTCCTCCACGAATACATCCAGCCAATGCAAGACTTGCTGGCGGGCTTCATCGACAGCGGTGGTCATGCCATAATGGCCAAAATAAATCCGTTCTATGTCTAAGCTGCACATCCGTTCAATAGAGTGGCGCATGGCCGCTGGATCAAAATGATTGGGAGAGGTGGAAGGCAAGTACAACTGTCCCCCGGCTTCCTCCATTTGGGGATAGCGGATGCCGAATGTGTCCCCGGAAAAGATGCCGTTGCTAACAGGGTCGTATATACTGAAATGATGCCTTGAATGGCCTGGGGTGTCCAGGAATTTGAGTGTCCGTTCGGGACCAATGACCAGCGTATCCCCGTCATTTTTGACAAGCAGGCGGTCTTCCGGTACGGGGACAATAGGGTCAAACAGACGGTCAAACTGATCTTGATAAATCGCCTTTGCCCCGGCAATCAACCGGGATGGATCAGCCAGATGGCGGGCGCCCCGCGGGTGAACCACCACTTGCGCGTGGGGACACTTTTCCAGCAATATTCCCGCGCCTCCTGCATGGTCCAGGTGGATGTGGGTGACGATGATATACTGAATGGTCTCAGGGCTCAGCCCAAGGGCATTCAGCCCCTCTAAAATATGCTGAACGCATGGGCTCGGGCCTGTTTCAATGATGGTTAACGCTTCCTCAGCGAACACATATGTGCCAGTGCGGCCGGAAAAACCCAGGTCATAGCCGTCAATCAAATATATACCGTGTCCCAAGCCAACGGGTTGTTTCGCTGTCATATTCAACAACTCCTTTTTATATTTAAAATTTTATAACAATGGATGGTGGACGGCTCCTGTCGTGAAGGTCACCCTGACACAAACAGGAGCCTCATTGCCGTTATTTCAGCGCTTCCGGATTAAGGTCCTGCAGTTCGTCAAGTACAAACTGTCCGTCTTTGCGGACCAGCACCCCGTCAAAATACATTTCTCCGCCGCCGTAATCTTCCCGCTGGATACACACCATGTCCCAGTGTATAGCGGATTTATTGCCGTTGGAGGCTTCATCATAACATTCACCAGGTGTGAAATGGAAACTGCCGCAAATTTTTTCGTCAAATAGAATATCTTTCATAGGATGCAGAATATACGGATTGACGCCAATGGCAAACTCCCCGATGTAGCGGGCTCCTTCATCCGTATCTAGAATTTTGTTCAGCCTGTCGGTATCATTGGCAGTGGCTTTAATAATTTTGCCGTCTTTAAATTCCAACTCCACATTTTCAAACACAAAGCCTTGATAAGGAGATGGGGTGTTAAAGCGCACAGTACCGTTCACCGAGTCCCGAACGGGTGCGGTAAACACCTCCCCGTCAGGTATATTAAACTCCCCGGCGCATTTAATGGCTGGGATGTCCTTGATAGAGAAGGTTAAATCTGTGCCAGGGCCTGTAATGCGCACCTGGTCTGTGCGGTTCATCAGTTCCACCAGGGCATCCATAGCTTTGGACATTTTGGCATAATCTAAGTTGCAGACTTGAAAATAAAAATCTTCAAATGCTTCTGTGCTCATGTTGGCTAACTGCGCCATTGAAGGCCGGGGCCAGCGCAAGATAACCCATTTGGTGTGCGGCACCCGAATCTTGCTATGTACGGGATGAAGGACATGTTTAGCATAGGCTTGCATTTTTTCAGCCGGCACATCGGCTAGTTCACTGATGTTGTCCCCGGAGCGGATCCCGATATAGGCATCCATCTCTTTCATGCGGTCCGCTTCCCATTTGGCCATCAGGTCCAGTTGCTCAGGTTCTGCTCCCATCAGGAGGGCCCGGTTCACACTGGGTTCCTTGATGGTGACGAAGGGATAGCCTCCTGTGGCATAAACTTCTTTAATCAGGGCATGAAGCAATTCTTTTTCCAGGCCGATGTTTTCGATCAGGATTTTTTCCCCTTTTTGCAAGCGGACGGAGTAGTGAATCAGATTTTTAGCCAAAGTTTCGATACGCGGGTCTTTCATTTTATCACCTCTTTTATGATTAGTATTAAATGTCTGTTATAATACTAGTTTAGCAAAAGGATCCATCAGTGAACAGCAGATATATGGCAGAGTATAAAGGAGGAACTGGTGTGGAACCCAAAGAAAAGATCCGGCGCCATTGGCGCTGGGCCCCGGCTTTAGTCTGGATGGGCGTTATTTTCTATTTATCCTCGCGTACAGGAGAAGAAATTCAATCCATGTTCCCAATGTTTGAACGTTTGGACTGGGGGCATTTTGCGGCCTATTTCATTTTGGGGCTGGCTTATTGGTTTGCTTTGCAGGCCTATAAGCTGAACGAATGGCAAAGAAAAGGATTGGCGGTGTTGTTTTCTTTTTTGTACGGGATCAGCGATGAAATTCATCAAGCTTTTGTTCCGGGGAGGCATCCTGATCCGTTTGATGTCGTTAACGATGTGATTGGGGCCACGTTAGCCATGGTCGTCGTATACCTTTGCCAAAAATACAGAAAAAAGTAGGTTTATGTTTGGGCAGGCAGGGTATTCCGTTTACAACGCCGAATACGTAACGAGTCCCATTTTGCGGCGAAGTGCAGGGGATGTAGCTCGTCATAAAAGACAAGATTGTGAGGAGGAAAAAGACAATGGGCATCATTGAAATTAGTGTGGCACTTATTGCTGTTGCTTTTGTTGTCTTAGTGATTTATATTGTCAAAACATTACTCACCGTCCAGCAGTCATTGCAGGAATTGAGTGAAAACATGGCCACTATCGAAAAGCGTGTGGACGAATTGAGCAGGGAGACCACGGCTTTAATCCGGCGCACCAATCAACTGACAGAAGATATCTATAACAAATCACAGTCGCTGAACCAGCTGTTCAAGTCAGCAGAAGAGATTGGCCAGGCCACCCGTCAAGTCTCAAGTTCCATGAAAGAGATTTCATCCACGATCATGGATAGCGTTACCCGCAGTGTACGACAGACTGCCATTAAACATCAAAGCAAAGTGGATGAGATCATGAAATATGTAACCCTATTCCTTGATCTTTGGCATAAATGGCAATCCTACCGTGTTCAAAAAGATTTAGATCACAATAAAGGAGGAATGAGAGATGGCTGATCAAAACAACAGGAAGGGCAAGGACCTTCTCATTGGGGTACTCGTGGGGGGGATGATTGGAGCCGCCGCCGCTATGCTCCTGACGCCTAAATCTGGCCGGGAACTGAGGCGAAGCTTATCTGAAAGCTATCAAACAGTATTGAAAAAAACCCAGGAGCTGGCCCGTAACATGGGAGAGTACTCCGAAACCTTGACCGAAAGGGTGAAGGATATAGCCAGCCAAGTGAAAGAGGAAGTAGAAACATTAAAGGGTCAGGTTCAAAAAGCTGCAGCTGATGCCGCACAGGATGTGCATCGAGCCGTTGATTACGTCAAGGATGAAGCTGCAGCTGTCACAGACAGGGTCAAGGAGCAGACTAAGCATACCTAAACGCAATGTAGCATTATAAACAGTGGCTCCATTCCGGTCGATGTTGTCAAACAGGGGATGTGAGCCGCTGTTTTTTGTCAATCACTTTTATAATTTTATGCGTTAAATGATTAAAAATCTCTATTGCAATTTACTGCTAATCATGTTAAAGTAACCATTAAATATTTTGGATAGGAGTGAGCGGAGCGTGAGTGAGAAAGGTCTAGATCAGCTGGAAAAATTAAGAAAGCGATTAGACGAAATTAATTTGCAAATTTTGGAACTTTTAAGCGAACGGGGACGCATTGCCCAGGAAATTGGCAAGATAAAGCTGAAATCCGGCATCAACCGCTTTGATCCGGTTCGGGAACGGAAAATGCTGGATGTCTTGGCTGAGAAAAATAAAGGGCCCTTTGAAACGTCCACTATTTTGCATATTTTTAAAGAGATTTTCAAAGCCTCACTGGAGCTGCAAGAAGATGACAACCGCAAAGCGCTTTTGGTCAGCCGTAAAAAGCAGAAAGAAGATACGGTTGTGGAGGTTAAGGGCGTTAAAATTGGCGGGGGCGAGCCCGTTTTGATTGCCGGTCCGTGTTCAGTGGAAAGTTACGAGCAGGTCAGAGCAGTTGCCTTAAACCATAAGCGCCAGGGATTGAAGCTCTTGCGGGGTGGAGCCTTTAAACCCAGAACTTCCCCTTATGATTTTCAGGGTCTGGGTATAGAAGGATTGAAAATCTTGAAACGTATTGCCGGCGAATTTGACTTGGCTGTGATTAGTGAAATTGTGTCTCCCCAAGATATTGAACTGGCTACGGAATATGTGGATGTGATCCAGATCGGTGCCCGTAATATGCAAAACTTTGAACTGTTGAAAGCGGCCGGATCGGTTAACCACCCGGTGTTGTTAAAACGGGGGATGTCGGCTACGATTCAGGAATTGATGTTTGCTGCTGAATATATTGTCTCCAGAGGGAATAAACAGGTGATCTTGTGTGAGCGGGGCATTCGCACCTATGAAAAAGCTACACGCAACACACTGGACATATCGGCTATCCCTATCTTGAAGCAAGAAACACATTTGCCTGTCTTGGCTGATGTCACCCATGCCACCGGACGCCGCGATCTCTTGCTGCCCACCGCAAAGGCAGCCTTAGCCGCAGGTGCGGACGGGGTGATGGTGGAAGTGCATCCTGACCCTGCTGTGGCGCTTTCTGACGCCAATCAGCAAATGGATCTGGGGCAATTTAATGACTTTTTGTCCGAGTTACAGGCTTCAGGCTTGTTAAAGCCCAAAGTAAGGGTATAGGGGATTTGACTTTACAGCAAAAAAAGGGTAAGGTAAAAGCATAAGAAACTCCTTAACCAAGGTGAGAAAATGGATGAGATCTTAATTGTATTAGGGCTTATTGCTTTTACCTATTTGGTTAACGTTCCCCTGGGCATGTGGCGTGCTTCAGTCCGCAAATTTTCATTGACCTGGATGGTAGCCGTGCATGCCTCGGTTCCTGTTATCATTGCTTTGCGCATCTGGCTGGGGATCTCCAATTGGTTGATTCCCGTCCTGATTGGCGCCGCTGTTTTGGCTCAATGGACTGGTTCTAAACTGTATCAACAAAAGTATGCCATGGAACAGGTCAAAAAAGTTGGCGAGGAGTAAATCGCCAGCTTTTTTATGCTGTTTAATATCGCGAGGGCTGTTTCCGTTTGCCTTCTTTGAGCATTCCTTGACAATTCAGCCTCCAACATTGCATCTGGGTTTGAATTGTCGTATGATTAACTTGTTATAATGAAAAGTTTTGAAAACCATAAACAGCAAATGTTTCTATATTCTTCCAGATTAATCCAATCCTTATGGATTGATGGATGATAATCAATAACGGAAAATAATATAAACGATTGAAGGAGGTACTCAGGTGAAAAATGTAACCATTTATGATGTGGCCAGAGAAGCAGGCGTTTCGATGGCCACTGTTTCTCGGGTGGTTAACGGCAACCCGAACGTTAAACCGGTAACGCGTAAGAAAGTGCTGGAAACCATAAAGCGGCTGGGTTACCGGCCTAATGCAGTAGCCAGGGGCCTGGCCAGCAAGCGGACAACCACGGTCGGGGTGATCATCCCTGACATTTCTAGTTTATTTTATGCTGAATTGACCCGGGGTGTTGAGGATATTGCCAATATGTACAACTACAATATTATTTTGTGTAACTCGGACCAACGTCCGGAAAAAGAAATCCACTTGGTGAACACCCTGCTGGAAAAGCAGGTAGACGGTTTGTTGTTTATGGGCAGCCAATTGACAGATGAGCACATTGATTTGTTTAGCACTTCCACAGTTCCTGTTGTGCTGGCTTCCACCAAGGATGAAAAGGAAGAGATGCCATCCGTGGTGATTGATTACAAACAGGCTGCCTACGATGCGGTTAAATTGTTGCTTGACAAAGGGCATACCCGCATCGGCTTTATCTCCGGCCCTGCCAAGGAGAAGTACAGTGGGCAGGAGCGTTTGGCCGGTTACCGCAACGCACTTGAAGAAGCCGGACTTGCAGTTGATGAAACATTGATTCGCTATGGGGATTATCGTTATGATTCGGGATTGAAAGCAGCCGGAGAATTGATTGATATGGCTGACCGGGCAACCGCGATCATCGCCATGAGTGATGAAATGGCCATCGGAGCCATTCATGCCTGCCAGGACCGGGGGCTCAACATCCCGGAAGATGTAGAAGTGATCGGGTTTGACAACACCCGTTTAACCTCGATGGTACGTCCGCGGTTAACCAGTGTTGTCCAACCGATGTATGATATCGGTGCGGTAGCCATGCGTCTGTTGACCAAATTTATGAACAAGGAAAAAATTGATAACCACCTGGTTGTTTTGCCTCACCGCATTGAGGAAAGAGAATCGACAAAGAAACAATATACAGAAATCAAGTAACGGAAGCTGGAGGAAGAGTCATGACGCAAATAATAGGGATCATGGGGGCCATGAAGGAAGAGATCGAACTTTTTCTTAAAGCCATGGCCGATATTCAAGAAAAACAGCGGGCGGAGATTACGTTTTATCAGGGACGCATGCACGAAAAAGACGTTATATTGTGCCAGTCCGGGGTGGGAAAGGTGAATGCCAGTGTCTGCACCCAGATCTTGATTGATGATTATGATGTGGATTACATTATTTTTACCGGAGTGGCCGGCGGCGTTGACCCTCAGCTCAATATTGGCGATATTGTCATCTCTACCGAATGTCAGCAGCATGATATTGATGCCTCTCCTGTTGGTTTTAAAAAAGGGGAAATTCCATTTGCTGAGACATCGGTTTTTAAAGCAGATCCATTCCTGATCCGGCTGGCGGAAAGTTACCGCCCTGAAGAGGACACCGTCCAGATTGTTAAAGGAAAAATTTTGTCCGGGGATCAATTTATAGCCGATCCTGAGCATGTCGAACAGTTATATCACATGTTTAACGGAAGTTGTGTGGAAATGGAAGGTGCAGCGGTGGCTCAAGTGTGCCATCTGAACCAGGTTCCGTTTGTGATCATTCGCTCTTTATCCGATAAAGCAGACCGGAAAGCAAACATTAATTTCGCTGAGTTTACCAAAGTGGCTGCCCGGCGCTCCTATGAGCTGGTTGACCATATGCTCAAACATTGGCAAACGGTCTCAACAGCCTGATTGTTTGGTTAACAAAATAGGTAAACAGCACCGTGAACACATAAGAAGGGATGGCTTGCTGAAGCCATCCCTTTGGTTTTATGCACTTCATTGTTGCCGTTATCACCACCGTCCTGCTGTTCATTCCCACCATCGCCATTTCCATTTCCTTCTCTAGGAGGCTTTCCGTTCCCGTTTCCATTTCCGTTGCCATCTCCATTGCCTGGTTTAGGATCGTTGTCGTTGCCATCTCCATTGCCTCCCCTGCCATCCCGGTTTCCATCACCGGGTGGCTCAGGTTCTGCTGGAGGTGGCCCGGTCACTTTGACACGGACGGCTTTGGAAGGGGGTGATTCCCCAGCACGGTTGACAGCGGTGACATAGAACCAGTAATCACCAGCATCTGCCAACGAGGTATGGGTATAGCTGGTGCCGTGGGTTTGCCCTAACGGCTTGAACGGTCCTTGTGCATTGGCAGCATAGTAAACCTGATAATATTCTACTTGTTCATCGCCAGGATTGGCTTGCCAGCTCAGTTGTACAGACAGCTCACCGCCCTGACCATTCAGGCCGGCCGGTTGGGACGGGGGATCCGGCAGGAAGAATTGATCGGGATCTTGGGCATTGCTGACGGCGATGGCAGACGGTTCAGATTCCTGGCCAGCTATGTCAACGGCAGTTACATAATAGGCATAATCACGTCCGGATACGGTGTTGTCTTGATACACAGTCTCTTCATGCAAAAGCACGCTGGCAATATGCTTAAATTGGCCGTCATCTCCAGCACGGTACACCCGGTACCCGGCTAAGTCAGATTCATTCACTTTGCTCCAGGAGACTGTGATGCCACCTCCGCTCCGCTTAGCCTGGACATTGTCAGGCGCTGCAGGCACTTTCCCATTCTCCTGGCGGGGGTCTTCTTCTGCAGGCGCCCTGATTTCCCAATCCAACGGTTTATAGCGCTCGGACCAGCCGGGAGGATAATTAATCTTTTCAGTTAAGACATAGATCCCTTTCTCTACAAGGTCATCAGGGGTAGTTGCTTTGGCCAGGTATCGTTGATCATTCACAGTAATGATCCGTGCTTCAACCACCCGGTCATCTGTTTTGGTTGGCACAAATTTGGCATTGAAATAATCCGTCACCAGCCAGGCCTGTTGCTGACACAATTTAGAAGGTAACAGACCAGACTTGGAACAAACGGTCCGCCTCACAATCCCTTCCGGCTGCTTGAACCGGGCTTGGGCATCGACCAATTCAGGACGGATGTCTCTCACCGTTTGAATCAGTTGGGCCCACAATTCCTGGTGACGTTCGCTGTATTTGCCCGCCAAGGAGTCATTTCGTTCGTAACCCCGCCACAAGCCCAAAGAGATTTGTGGGGTGTAACCGACAAACCAATAATCATAGGCATCACTGGTCGTTCCTGTTTTGCCGGCTACATCCAGCGAACCCAGGCGGCGGCCAATGCGGCTGGCTGTGCCCGAGCGGACAACATCGCGCAGCATGTCAGTGATTAAGAAGGCGGTTTGAGGCGAAAAGATCTCAACCGGCTCCGGTTGGTGTTCATAAACGGTTTCTCCATCCATCGTTTCGATGCGTTCAATCAAATAGGGTTTGAGGTATTTTCCTTCATTGGCAAAGGTGGCAAAAGCAGCAGTTAGGGCTTCAACACTGACATTCCAGCCCCCGCCTCCGATCGCACCAGACAGCTCATGCAAGTGCTCTTCTTTAAACATGGTTAAGTTCATCTTGTGCAAATAGTCCAGCACCGCTTCACTGTTGTGGTTGCGGGCCATCTCCATCGCTTTGATGGCCGGGATGTTATAGGATTGCTCCAGCGCTTTCCGCACCGTCACCAGTCCGTGAAATCGCCGGTTGAAATTTTGGAACATATGGTAACCCCTGCTGCCGTCAGGGGCAAACAACGGCACATCATCGATGACAGAAGCGGGTTGCAGAACACCCAACTCAAAAGCGGGCGCATAATCCAGGATGGGTTTAATCGCTGATCCCGGCTGACGGACAGAACGGCTGAAATTTACCTGTGATTCATTGTAATCGCGTCCTTCAATCATGGCCAAAATGGCCCCGGTTTGATTGTTTATCAGGGTGCCGCCTACTTGTTCCAGAAGGCCCACTTCTTTTTCTTCCCCGGTTTCGGGATCCTCTACTGTTTTAGTTTGGATGCTGCTGCGCGGGCCAAATTGGGCTTCAGCCACTACACGCTGGAACGCTTCATACAGTTCTTTGTCAATCGTGGTGTAAATTTTATAACCGCCGCGAAACAGATCTTGACGGGCCTGTTCCCGGTATTGTTCCAGATTATCGACCTCGTGCCGCTCCAACCCTTCTTGTTCCAGACGCAAATCGAGCAGGATATCAATCGCTGCTTCTTCAATGGCAAACGTTAAATAGGGATAGTTTTCCACAATGGTGGGTTCGGGCTTAGCCAAACTCCCCTTAATATCGAAGGCCAGTGCTTCGTTATATTCTTGCTGCGTGATCCGGCCCGTCTCCAACATGCGTTCCAGGACATAGTTCATGCGCACCAAACCGCGCTCCAAGTTTTCTTCATTAATGGTTCCGTTACGGTTGAAGGGTGTGTATCGTCCCGGGGATTGAATCATGCCGGCAATATAGGCAGATTGGGCAATATTTAAGTCAGAGACACTGACCCCAAAAACACCTTCTGCCGCTGCACCTACCCCCTCTATATTGGTACCGTTGGCGTTATAACCGAGGTAAACGACATTGATGTATGCTTCCAATATATCTTCTTTGGAAAACATTCTTTCCACACGCATAGCTAACAGCAGCTCGTTGAACTTGCGGTCATAGGTACGTTCAGCGGTTAACAATTGGTTTTTGACCAGCTGTTGTGTCACCGTACTGCCCCCGGTACCCTTTCCGGGAGAGCTTAACTCTTCCAGCACGGCCCGGCCCAAGGCGCGGATATTAATACCCTTGTGTTCAAAAAATTCATTGTCTTCAGTCGCTAGTATGGCGTCAATAAGATAGAGGGAGACTTCTTCAATATCGACCGGTTGCCGGTGAACTTCGGTGCGCAAGTAGCCAATAAACTCATTGTTCCTGAAATAAACTTCCCCTGTCTGTTGAATGTTATAAATATCTTCCTTGATTTCTTCATAGCTGCGTATCGGCTCATCATGAACAAAAGAGGCGAAATAGCCTGCGGCGACCCCTCCGGCAAACAAGAGTCCCATCACCAGCAGGACAAACAGCACTTGGGTAACAAGCCAGGTGACTTTCAAGAGATAAACCCATCGCTTCTGTTTGACCACTTGTCCTTTTTCATTGTTTTGCTTTTGATCATTCGCCATGCTCCGATTCCTCCCTAAATATCAACGCTATTATATCACAAGCTGTTTTGCTGGGGCTAATCATTGACTTTTATGAGGGGACATGCTATGTTTGAGCATTATGGGGATGGTGTTCAGGCATAGGTCTAACGCTACTGTACAGTGAAACGCAGGAGAAAGGGGAATGGGAGACAGATGTCGGAACAAATCAGCTTAACGCCAGCACAACAGAAAGAGGTGGACAGACAGTTCGAGATTTTGAAACGGGGTGTTGTCGAAATTGTACCGGAAGAAGGGCTGAAACAAAAACTGGCCCGCTCAATTGCCACGGACACACCGCTTAAAGTGAAACTTGGCGTCGATCCGACAGCACCAGATATTCACCTGGGCCATACAGTGGTCATTCAAAAACTGCGCCAGTTTCAGGAATTGGGTCATACCGTCCAGTTTTTGATCGGCGATTTTACGGCCCGTATTGGTGATCCCACAGGCAGATCGGAAACGCGGAAGCCCCTGACCGAAGAACAGGTCAAACAAAATGCCAAAACCTATGTCCAACAGTACGCCAAGATTTTAGATATGTCCAAAACGGAACTGCATTATAACAGCAAATGGCTCTCTGTCCTGAATTTTGCCGATGTGCTTGAACTGGCTGCCAAAACAACGGTGGCCCGCATGCTGGAACGGGATGATTTTGAGAAGCGTTACCGGGCAAATCAGGCCATCAGCCTGCATGAATTTTTCTATCCGCTGATGCAAGGCTATGATTCCGTGGCTTTAGAATGTGACGTTGAATTGGGGGGCACTGACCAGAAATTTAACCTGTTGATGGGGCGCCATCTGCAGAAAGAGTACGGTCAAGAGCCCCAGGTTGCCATTATGACCCCGCTCTTGGAAGGGCTGGACGGGGTACAAAAAATGAGTAAAAGCCTGGGCAATTATATCGGCATTGATGAGGAGCCCAATGAGATTTACGGCAAAACGATGTCCATTCCTGATGAGCTGATGATCAAGTATTACGAATTGGTCACCCGGCTTCCATTGGAAGAAGTGAAGCGTATAGAGGCTGGTTTAAAGTCCGGAGAGATTCATCCCCGTGACGCGAAAATGAGACTGGCTAAAACGCTTGTGGCGATGTATCACGGAGACGAGGCCGCGGAACAGGCAGAGGAACACTTTAAAACCGTTTTCCAGAAGCGGGATCTTCCTGAGGACATGCCCGAAAAAGAATGGACAGGTGTTTCCCCTGTTAACATTGTTGATTTGTTGCACGGCTTGGACATGGTGGCCTCCAAAGGGGAAGGCAGACGGATGGTACAGCAGGGTGCCGTGCGCATCAATGGCGACAGAGTGGATGATATCCAGGAGGAAGTGAATGTGCAGGCAGGAATGATTGTTCAAGTTGGCAAGCGCAAGTTTGTACGGATAAAATAAGACAGGTTTAGACAAGGTTAATTTGAGGCGGTCCTTTGAAGGGCCGTTTTTTTATAAAGCATTATCCCCATGAATAACAAAAGCCCCCGAACATCCGTCCTGGATGCCGGAGGCTTTGTGGAAAGGAAATCTTAACGGGAGTAGAACTCAACGATCAGGGACTCTTGAATTTCAGACGGCAATTCGCTGCGCTCAGGAAGGCGGGTGTATGTGCCTTCCATTTTGTTTTCATCGAAAGAGAGATAATCGGGCAAGTAGTCCCGCTCTTCGAGGGATTCTTTCACGACAGCCAGATCTCTGCTCTTTTCACGCAGGCCGATGACGTCGCCCGGTTTGCATTGATAAGAGGGGATGTCTACTTTTTTGCCGTTCACCGTGATGTGCCCATGGTTAACAAGCTGGCGGGCTGCACGGCGCGTACGGGCAAAGCCCAGGCGGTATACCAGATTGTCCAGACGGGATTCAAGCAGAATCAAGAAGTTTTCACCCACGATACCGGGCATTCTGTTTGCTTTGTCAAACGTGTTGCGGAATTGACGTTCAGTCAGACCATACATATGGCGCAGTTTCTGCTTTTCTTGCAGCTGGATGCCATATTCGCTTAATTTTTTCCTCTGGGTGGGACCATGTTGTCCCGGAGGATAAGGACGTTTTTGCAGCTCTTTGCCTGTGCCAGTCAGGGAAATTCCCAGACGGCGGCTGATTTTCCAAGTTGGTCCTGTATAACGAGACATAAGTGATAACTCTCCTTCCACCATCATAGTCTAAAGATTGTGCACAAGTGGTGATCTCAGTCCTATAGCCATTTTGCTTTCACACACCTTCGCCCCGATAGCTAAGGGTTACACGGTGCACCTTTTGAACAAAAATTCAGCCGCGGTTCAAAAGGAGCAAAATGGAGAGGGTTTCTATAGGCTGTTCACCCTGGCTATCTTTGCAGTCAATCTGTCTATTGATACACAAAATTTATTGTATCCTTAGTAGAGTAGCAAAGTCAAGGTTAAGTGAATAAAAGATCATGATTTTTTTCACTGATGATGTTGTTTCTATGAATAAAAATATACTATGTTCTGAAAATTTGATATAATAATAATGTCTCTTATGAGCGAGCGTTCAGTCATCATTGGTATGGGTGCTACATATTTTTGTAGGTAGCAAAAACGTTAAGATAATATCTCGTAAGCGTTTACAAGTTAAGGAGGGATTGAATTGAAAATGGTAAGAGTAGGAGCCGGGCAGGGTTTTTATGGTGACACCATCTACGGTGCCCTGAACATGGCCAAATACGGCAATGTCCAGTATATCTGCTTCGACTGCCTGGCTGAGCTGACCATGGCCATCCTGCAGAAGGACCGGCAAAAAGACCCAAGCAAAGGGTACACCAAAGACATCACGGTTACTGCCAAGAACTTGCTCCCTTATGTAAAGAAGAAAGGGATCAAACTGATCACCAACGCAGGGGGAATTAACCCTGAAGGCGCTAGAAATGAAGTGGTGCGCATGGCCAAAGAAATGGGCATTACCGGGATTAGAGTGGGCATTGCTACCGGAGATAACATTTATCCTATCCTGGATGAATTGCAGGAAAAAGGCATCTCGCTGGCCGATTATGAAACAGGTGAGCCGTTCACCAAGTCTAAAGAGGAAATTTTATTTGCCAGCGCTTATCTGGGGGCCTGGCCCATTGTGGAATGTTTAAAACAAGGGGCCGATATCGTCATTACCGGCCGCACCACCGATACAGCCCAGTTTTTGGCCCCTATGATCTATGAACTGGGCTGGGCCGAGGATGATTGGGATAAGTTGGCCCTGGGTGTGCTGCTTGGGCACTTGATGGAATGCTCCGGCCAGGCGACAGGGGGCAACTTCAGCGGAGACTGGTGGAACATTCCCAATATGGAGAACATCGGGTACCCCATTGCGGAAGTGTATGCAGATGGGACGGCGATCATCACCAAGCCGGACAATACGGGGGGCAGAGTGTCCATCGATACCTTAAAGGAGCAATTTTTATATGAAATTCACGATCCCTCCCACTATGTCACCCCTGATGTGATCGCCGATTTTTCAGCCGCCCGTTTTGAAGAAGTGGGTCCAGACCGGGTACAAATTTCCGGGGTGAAAGGAAAACCCAAGCCTCCTACCTTAAAAGCGATCATGGGCTATCCCAACGGGTATATGGGAGCGGGCATGATCGGCTACTCTTGGCCTGATGCCTTGAAGAAAGCGAGAAAAGTGGATGAAATTATCCGCAAGCAGATTGAACTGTATGAGCTGAAGGTGAACGATATCCATACCGAATATATTGGCTACAATTCGATCCACGGCCCGCTGGCCCATCCAGTGGATGAAGAACAGCTGAACGAGGTTTATGTGCGCATTGCCGTGCACACCGACACCAAGGAGGAAGCCGTTCAGTTTGGCCGTCTCTTTCCGCCCCTTGCCCTGAATGGGCCGCCGTTTGTGGGTGGACTGGCTAACATGTACACCGTGCGTCAGCTGCTTGGTTTGTGGTCCGTCTTAATCCCCAGAGCTGAAGTTGAATCCCGCGTCCAAATTAATGTGGAGGAGGTTTGAACAGTGGCCAAGGTGCAATTGCGTTATGTGGCCCAGGCCCGTTCTGGAGATAAAGGCAATACGTGTGACCTGGGCCTGTTTGCCAAAACCAAAGAAATGTATGAAGTATTTAAACGGGAAGTCACGCCAGAAAAAGTGAAAGCCCATTTTGCACCGCTGGTGAAGGGGGAGGTGAGCCGCTACGAAGTACCCAATGTTTATGCCCTTAAATTTGTCCTGGAAGATGCGCTGGGGGGAGGGGCACCGTCATCCTTGAGAACGGATAACCTGGGCAAATCGTTCGGCTCCAATCTGCTGCGGATGGAGATTGAAGTGCCGGATGAGTTGTTAACCGAGGAACATTGTATCCAAGTTCCTCCCCGTTAAAAGTTGAGTGCCAACTCCCTAGCGGATGACCACGGGCATAACAACTGCCGGAAAGCGGGCTGTTTGACGGCCTGCTTTTTTAGTTACTAAAACATGTGCCTGTGAACCAGTCTACCTCTGCTAAAGAGGCAGGCCTTATGCTAGAATGAAAGAGTGGATGAGCATGACAAGGAGGGACCCATGGTGGAGAGCAGGGTACAGAAGAAGCCAAAGGAACGGATTAAACAAGCTGCACTGGATCTCTTTTATTACCAGGGATTCCACTCCACCACTGTGCGCCAAATTGCCCAGAGGGCGGGCGTCAACCCGGCCATGATCTCTTATTATTTTAAGGGGAAGAGGGGACTCCTGGAACAATTAATGGTTCAATTTTATGAAGAATACTTCAACGTGATTGAACAGCATCAAGCTGATGACATAGACCAGGGGCAGTTAACACCTTATCAACGTTTGCTGTCTACCCTTTCAGCCAGCTTTAATTATTTATTTGAACATTATCAAATGACACGGTTTATCTACAGGGAATTAACTATTGACTCGACATTGATCAGGGAAATTATGACGGTTTACCTTGGCAAAGAGAAATATTATTATATAACTTTGTTAGAGGAGTTAAAACAGGCAGGTACTTTACGAAGCAATGATGTGGAAATGATTACTTTGCAGCTTTTAAATACATTGTACATGCCCTTTTTGCAACCCCAGATGATCCGCAAAGTGTATTATATTGAACCCCACTCCGATGAGTTTAAGCAACGTTATTTGGAGCAGCTAAATTTTTTTGTAGAAAATTGTTGCCGATAGCAGGGATTTTGTATAAAAACATCGAAATAAAGGACATATTCTCGATCGGAAAAAGCTCTCAAACCGGATATGTACTTTAAATACAGCAGAGAAACAACAAGGGTTGATGAAGGTGGAGATCCTCCTATGTGGCTGATAATAACGTTATTATTGATTATTTGTGTTTTTTTGCTCTATTTGGCAGGTTTGCTTTACCGCCGTCGGATTTACCAGCAGGTAGACAAGCTGGAACAGTGGAAAAACGATATTGAAAACCGTCCCGTCGCCGATGAATTGGCTCGTTTGAAAAATTTAAAACTGGCTGGTGAAACGGAAGCCAGCTTTGAAAAGTGGAAGTCACAGTGGGAAGAAATTGTGACCGATATCTTGCCAGATCTGGAAGAAATGCTGATTGACATCGAAGATTATGCGCTGCGGTTCCGTTTGGTCACGTGCCGTCAGCTTTTACAAGAAGCGCAGGAAAAATTATGGAGCGTTGAAGAAACGTTGGAAACGATCAAGGAAGAGATTGATCAGCTGACTGACAGCGAAACGAGCAACCGGGAAAAAATGACAGTGTTGCACGAGCAATTACAAGAGTTAAAGCGTTTATTACACAAACATGCCATGGGTCTGGGCATTTCCTATCCGGTGTGGTATGACAAATATAAGCAGGCTGTTGATTGGTATCATCAATTCCAGGAGGAACATAACAACGGCAATTATTTTCAGGCTCGGGAGTTGCTGAACAAGGTTGATCAGGCCTGTCAGGAACTGTACGAAGCCATAGAGGTTTGCCCCAATATCATCCGCACCATCGAGCATGATATCCCCCGCAAGCTGCAAGAAGTTGAAGAGGCCATACAGGAAATGGAAAGGAAAGGGTATCAGGTAAGCCACACGGGAGCCGAAGAGCAGCTGGCCGAAATGCTTAAATCCAAGCATCAAGTTGTAGCTTACATGCAAAACGGAGACATTGAGAGGATGAAACACTGGCAAGACCATGTGCTTGAAGGGATTGAAGAAATCTATCAGCGTTTGGAACAAGAAGTGGAGAACAAGGCTTACGTGATCGAGAAATTGGGGCAACTGGATGACAAGCACGCGGCGCTGCTGGATAAATTTAATGAATTGAAACGCACGGTGTCCGAATTTAAACTGGCCTATTCCTGGGATAGCGAATGGGAAAGCAAACATGAAACATTGCAAAAAATGTTTAAGGCCTTGCAGCATACCTATGATGCTCTAAAAGTAGATCCCGAAAAAATGCATCAACTGTATCCTGCTTTGAAACCTGAACTGGAACGATATTTTAAACATTACGACCAGCTTTTGGAAAAAACTGCAGCCTTTGAAGAAGAAATTCAAACCATCCGTAAGGACGAATTGGAGGCCAAAGCGGAAGCTCAAGAATTAAAGCGGAATCTGACTAAAGTAAGGGTCAACTTGCGTAAAAGCAATCTGCCTGGTCTTCCTGATCATGTACAGTCCGGCCTGAACATTGCTGCCGAAGCCTTACAGGAGCTGCAGGCCTCATTAGAACAAACCCCGATTGACATGCATCGGGTTCAACATCAGTTGAAAGAGGCTAAAACACAAGTGCAGTCCATTTCCCAAGTTGCGTCGATTGTTATCGAGTTAGCCCAAAAAGCGGAGCAATTGATTCAGTTCGGGAACCGATTCCGCCGGGAGCATGCAGAAGTTAGAGAAATACTGGAAGATGCCGAACAGGCTTTCAGGGATTTGCAGTTCCAGGAAGCGGTTGAACTGGCGGAAGAAGCGTTGGATATCGCCGACCGCAACTGGCGGAAGAAGCTTGAAGGGAAGCAGAGTGTTTCAGTGTAATAAGGGGAATATAAAGGTCATATAGCTGTGTAGTAAAGGGAGCGTTAGGCTCCCTTCTTTTTGCAGGTGTCATATGTACCTTAGTGATCGACAGTGTGTGGATGGAGCCTAGATACCATCTGCCAACAGTTTATAGACAGCTTGCACATTTAACTGTGGTGGCCTTGTGCTTAATCTTTGCACTGGTTATTATTTCGCTGGGGATCATTGGGTTATCGGTCAAAGTTTTTGCCATTGAAAATGTTTTAAAGGGACTGTCCAACGAATAAAGTTTAGGACAGTCCCTTGATCAATTTCACTATCAATGTATGATGAAAAGCGATGCTCCCTCATCATTTACTGCTTATTTATTGTAACTCGGGAAATGGATCTCGTGAATTTGACCTGGTTCTTGTTTGATGGTTAGCTGCTCCAAAGCAGCCATTAATACTTTGGTTTGGGTGTGTTTATCATGAGGTTTGCCAAGGGAATGGCCAAACTCAAATTGCATCGGGTGTATGGCCCGAGGCGGCCGCATTAAACTGGATTGTTCCACGTCAAGGGTGATCAGCGTGGTTGGAATCCCTTGTGCTTCAATGGCGCGTTGTACTGTGACCACAGTACGGTGACAAAGCGGTCATCCAGCCGTGAGCAGAACACCGTCAGCTTGGGAGCGAACCACTTCCTTGACTAGAGCTGGAATAGTTTCTTCATTTATTTTCTTTAATCTCATCGAGTAACCCATCATGGTGATATGTTTTTCGGCCAAGCCCTTAATCTCTCCATCTGCAGCAAGTTCACGGAGCCGGTCAATGGGGAAAACACAGTTAATGTCTTCCTTGGGGGCATCCGTATTATAATGTTCCTTTGGTGCTGCATGTGTCACAGTCAGCTCGGCAGAGTTGACATCACCCGGAATGATACGGAAGGAGGCATCACCTACAGTCGGATCAGTGTTGAAGGGCTCCTGATCTTTATGGTGCACCCCGGCCGTTGAGACAATCATAATGTTCATCTCATGTAACGGTTTGGGGTTTGGTGTGTACGGTATTGCTTTTTTGGCGATTTGCATGATCCAACTCCTCTCCCTGGATTAATGATAACTGTAATCATCTCTATAAGAAATTATATCAAATACAAAATTATAATCAATATTAACTTATAATTATTATAAAATAACCAAATAACTTCTCGTTGTATGGAGTTACAGGATAATTAAGTGCAGTAATGCGATCCCTTATCTTGAGGTTGCCCCAGGTCAATTGAAGAGGTTTACCGGAGCGTATGACAATGCGAATAAGATCAGCGTGGCCATTCATGTGTATAAGCGTTGGGGATACGAGAGTAAGGAGATTACTGATGCGTTTGTGTTGGCACAGATCGCAAAGGGGGTTTTGGGGTGAGGGAGAGTTATCCCAGTTTCAGGAGAGGGTGTTAAGTAAAATAAGATTGATAGATAGAAAAGTAGAAAGTAAGAAATCTAGGAAAAAAGAAAGAAAGAAATAAAAGTAGTGATCAGGATGCAGATGGAGATGAGCTTGATGTCAGATGATTGGGGAGAAGCTAATCTTATGCGGTTTAAGGATCAATACCAATGGCCCGGGATCGGATCACCGGGCGAATTGGGTTGCTTGTTCAAGGTTTGAAAGGAAGGGTTAAAAGGTGGCCAGATGGTGGCACAGGTTGTGGGTGGAATACCACAAAAGATCAATTCTGAGGATGGCAAAGAAATAGGGTATCACGGTTATGCTTTTTCGGACCAGGAGATGCTTGAGACATTGGATGAGTTGGGGGTCACGCCGGAAAATGCAACTTATTTGGCTATTATGAGGCCAGGCGATGAGGATTTTACAGAGTTTGATCCTTCCCTTTTGTATGCATTGATCAATTGAGGAGCTGATCAGGTGATCGCTACGCGTGACAGGTGGACAACCAAGAAGAAAGCGCTAAAGATCAGGGCCATTGAGCATCACCTTCGCAATTACAAGACATATAAGGCGGGGATCAAGAATTTTGAAGGCAGTTAGAGTATATCATGCCCGGTTGTACAGCCAATTATGAGTTTATCGGCCAGGGGAAGCTGGGTGTTTAGGGAGAACCCGGCATTTTTTTGGGAAATGCTGGTCTGTATTTTTTGACTTTGATATAATCGTGCCTGAAAAAATTGGTAGGGGGCATTGATATGAACATTTTCCGTTTTGTGACAGTCGGAATGCTATTTGTCAGCTTGTTTTTATTGGCCGGGTGTGGTGAAGAAACGATTGATGAAGAATATGCAACAGCGGAAGTGAGTGAAGAGGAGGAAACAAGTCTTGATTTTGAGGCTGAACTTGCAAAAATTGACAGTGAATATGTTCGGGATTTAATCAGATCAAATGATAAGGCAAGAGCGTATTTTGAAGAAAACGAGGAGATCAGGAAACGGCTCCAGGTTGCGAGAGTGGAGGAGTTGAGTACTGTAAAGATTGATAATGATGGTAAGATATACTTCTTAGCCACAGGGGAAGATGTTTACAATCATGTCATGAAGCCAGAAGTGAAAGAACAGTTGGATCAATTGCCTGAGTACATCAAGGCTTATATCAAAGGAACGGTTGAAATCGCAAGGCGTTATCAAGAGAACGAGGATTTCAGAACGTTGTTAGATAAAGCAGTCGAGGTCTATGATGGTAATGTCCATCCAAATGACATTGACATGCTGTCTGAGGCTTCCAAAGGTGAGGTTAGCTTTGAAGGTGAACGTCCTCAGATCATCAGGGCCGACCAAGGTATACCCGTTGGTGAGGTTGTGCTCCATGAGGGGACAGTTTACACGAATAAGGAGTTACTGAATGTCAGGGAAACTCTTTACGAAAAGTATGATCAGAAACATATTGATTATGTGGTGGATAAAATTAAGGAATTGGAACAAGGGTTTGTCTTACCTGATGGGGCGGAAGAAGAAGAAAGAGAAAGGCGGAAAAATGATTTGAGTTTATATGGTTATGCCAAAGAGCTTTCAGAGGGAACCAATGATCGTAATTTATTGCATAAGGCTTATGATCATTCAGTGAAAGTTCACGAGGCACATCAAGCGTTGTTGGATTATTCGGAGGAATATTTGCCGGAGTTGTATGAGTATTGGAGCAAACCTGTGGTAACAGGGCCGATTGATGTGGATGCTAAAGACATCGAAAGTGAATATATGCAATACGTTGGCCATATGCGTGATTTATTTGTCGTAAGAATGGTTTTACAGAGTGAATGGGAAGTCAAAGAAAGACCGTAGTCTGTTCCTTGCAGTTTTGTTGCAGTTTTTTTGCATGAAATAAACAGTTTATAGGGGGGTTAAGATGTTAATATGATATTAGCCAATCAATGCCCCCTACACGATTGGCTTCTAGGCCACTCCCAACAGGGGCGCCGGGAGTGGTCTTTAAGATGGGTGAATAACCACTCTCATTTGAGGGTGGTTTTCACGTTCATGATTCTTGTTATTGCCGGATATTTGTTGTTTGCTCCCCGGTTGTACGTGTTGTCTCAAAGATATGGTTTTGTCACTCCGTCAGATTGGTTGGACAAGAGGTTTAATTCCAAGTCCGTCACCTTAGCAGGCACTTTGCGGTTAACACAGCCTGTCACCAGCCAAATGGATGGTGATTAACCCAACCAAATGATATGATTATTTGAAAAAGCATTGACAGAAGGCATTTTGATTAATCCAGGCATCTCTATGACCGCCACTCCACCCAGTATCTTCGCCTTTCTTATGCGTACGCCCCTTTAGAGGATCGTGACATACTCCCACCACCTACGCTGACGCTTAGAGGTGGGGGCTTCTCGGGTAATCCCATCTCATGATGGAAAGTTGACCGAGCGATCCCCGTGTGCCCCACGGTTCTATACAGAAGTTAGGCAATCCCTAACTGTTTCAGGCCTTCCTTGTGGATATTGATGGCGGCGTTGATATCTCTGTCTACCACAAAACCGCATGCACAACGAAATAGACGTTCTGAGAGGGATAAAGACTCCTTCACCTGGCCGCAACATGAACACGTTTTGGATGAGGGGAACCATTTGTCGATTTTGATGAGCTTCTTCACCTGTTCTTCCAATTTGTACTGAAGGAAAGTGGTGAACATGCCCCAGCCATTATCGTGGACGCTTTTGCCAAAGTGAAGGGCTTGAGACATCCCCTTCATGTTGAGGTCTTCGATAACCACACAGTCATACCGTTTCGCTAATTGGTGTGATTCCTTGTGTAGAAAGTCCTTACGTTGGTTGGCGATCTTTTCGTGAAACTTGGCTACTTTCAGCCGTTGTTTGTGCCAACGGTTGGAACCTTTCCTGCGGCGTGACAGCACCCGTTGCGCTCGGGCCAGTTTTTCTAAGGCTTGCCGATAGAATCGAGGATAATTGGCTCTCTTACCCTCGCTATCGACATACAGCGTATTCATGGAAAAATCGAGCCCAACAACGTTTTCTATTTCTTTTGGCACCGGTTGGTGCTCGTATTCTGTCAGGATGGAGATAAAATATTTTCCTGTTTTCGTTTTCGTGATCGTACAAGCCTTGATAATGTGGTGAACAGGAATCTCCCGATGTTGCTTGAATTTGACCCATTTCAATTTGGGTAACTTGATAGAACCATCTGAAAGCTTCATGTTGCCATTAACCACATTTGTGGTGTACGACTGTTTCGCCTTGCGGCTTTTGAACTTGGGAAATCCCGCTCGGCCAGAGAAGAAGTTGGTGAATGCTTTTTGTAAGTTTAACTGGGCGTTGGCTAAGGCAAGGCTATCGACTTCTTTGAGCCACGGAAAATCTTTTTTGTACTTGGCCGGAGTGGGAAATTTGTGTTTTTTCAAGGCTTCTTTGTCGCCCTTGAACGTGTCATAAATGCGTAGACGATCTTCAAGCATTTTGTTGTAGACGAAGCGGACGCAACCGAACGTTTTGGCGAGCAGTTGTTCTTGTTCTTTTGTTGGATACAGACGGAATTTGTAGGCTTTGTTGGGCATATCGACATCACCTACCCACAATACGAACGTTTGTTTGATTTTATTTTACCACACTCATCATATTGAGGGCTACATCAAACCGACATTCATCTCCCACTTTCGCTTCGCTTAGAAGTGGGAGACTTCTGTCGGAGGTAAGTTAAAAGTTTGATGACAAACACGGATTTGACAATACGTAATACTAATTTATAATAATTATAAAAAAGTATTAGTTATTATCTCTATGAAAAAGTTATGAAGAGCTGACAGGATTGATTAACAAGCTGGTTGATCATACTAGTAAAAAGCCAAAACAAGGAGGAGCGTATCATGGACAAAAATGAACTGCTCAAAGACCTGCGCATTGATTTGAACGGAAACACCTTGGTGATCGCCTATAAAGGTACAACTTTGGGTTCCGTTCAAGTGGATTGGGATGCTGTACTGAATGGAGCATCCTCCCGGCCAAAACCAAAACAAGAAAATGTCAAACAATATGTGGAGGGCTGTGATTTGGGCTGGTGCTAAGGGAGGGATCCGGATGTCCCAGAAGATGGACAGTTCCATTGTCGAATTGTTAAGCTCCCACAACATACGTGTGACGCCTCAGCGTGTGGCCATTTTTAACGCCCTGAAAAAATTAAAACATCCGACTGCTGAGCAAATCATGGATCATTTGCGGCCACATTACCCCAATATGAGCATGGCCACCGTTTATAATACCCTGCGTTTTTTCAAACAGGCGGGGCTGGTACGGGACATTCATTGTGGAGAGGATTGCACACGGTTTGAAGTATCAAAAGAGAGCCACAATCACCTGATCTGTGAGACATGTGGCTCCATTGAGGATATGGATCTGGACTTGTTTATTAACTTTGGAGCCATTGCGGAGCGTTTCGGTTTCAAGTTGGATGCGGTCAATATCGAGCTGTATGGACAATGCCGTTCATGCCAGGAAAAGGAAAAGAAATAACGGAAAACAGGGAAGCTCATCGGCTTCCCTTTTTTATTTCCTCATCATTAGTCAAGCTGTGAATATACATAGGCATTAGAGGAGGGGAAAAGCCGTGGAATCACATCAGCTTTTTTATGTTGTCTTAGGTCTTATTGCTTTTATAGGCTTAACAGGGATGATTGGCAACATACAGCTGTCCAACTTGTACCAGAAGTGGCTGGAACGTTTAATGGAGTATGAAACCAGGGAATATTGGCCGGATCAGGCCCTGAAAGATGAGCTTATTGAAGGGATGATCAGTGAATACCGCCGGCACCGTTCACAGGGAATCGAGTTTGTTAACACGCAGGCGATTGTAGAAAAGGGAGTTTACGAACGCCAACTCCATCTGTTGAGCTTGTTTCGTCTTCCCGTCGGGGTCGTGGAGCGCATTTTGCACCAGTTGCCGTCCTGGGCGATTATTGCAGGACTGTTGGGGACGTTTTTGGGGTTAACAATGGCCTTGTTTGCCATGCAAGACACGCTGCTGCGCTTGGGGACGGATTCCGGCTCGGAAGTGATGAGTGTAGCTGCCATTGTGACGGCCATCAGCGAGCCTTTTCGAGGGATGAGTTTTGCTTTTATTACCAGTATCGCCGGGATCGGGACCGCGTTTTGTTTGCATGTGTTTCATTCCGGTCTCTTCACCCGGCTGGGGATCGGACCGAGTTGGGCACAAGCCAAAAACTTGTTTATGACCCGGGCAGAAAGCTTTCTTGATCACCAAGTGCAGCTTCAGGTGCAACAGGAGAAACCAAAAGACTCCCTGGAGCGGCTCCTTGATCGTCTGGTCGCCAAAGTCAAAGAAAGCTTTGATCAAAGCGTTAAGGCATTTGGCGATGAAATTCTTAAAACTGCACAGCTTCTGCAACAAAACATCGCCGGACTTGAAGAAGTGATCCATCAATCGGCAAGTTTCACGTCCCGTTTTGAACAGGGAACGGCCCGCCTGTTGGAGTTTGGGCAGGTACTGGAACGGAATGTTGGGCAGTTTAAAAAGCAAGAGGAGCAGGCGGCCAGGCAGCTGGGTGAACTGTCCAAAACGATTGGTGCAGTAGGGCAGGAATTTAAACGATTAACGGACCGCAACCAAGAGAGCGCCAAACATTTGCAACTGGTTGTGGAACGGTCTGATCAACTGATCAAACTGACAGAGCGGAAAAACGAAGAATTGGTCCAATTTGTGAGGGGACTGACAGAAGAGCTCCAGCGGCATGTACGGGATATGTTGGAAGAGAACAGGCGTCAACATGAGCAAAACCAGGATGAGTGGTATTACCGTTTCCAAGAAAAGAACGACCAATTTGTCCGGGCGGCCGAGTCGTTCAGCCAGGCTGTACAGCATCTGGAGCGCCAGTGGGAAGATGGTTTGGAACGTTTCAAGCGGGAGCTGGCTGTACTCTTGCAGCAGGTGCTTGAAAAATCCTGGGCTCGTCAAACTTATGGGGCCAATCAGGAGCGGGAATGGCGGGAGATGATCCGGGAATTGGAAAGCATCCAACATTTGCTGGAGCGGGAGTTTCATAACATGCACCGCTTTTCACAGGATATCCAACAAATTCTGCTCAGCATGTTTGAGTGGGGACGTTCACAAATGGGGCAGCGCCTCTATTCACCGGAACCGGGACGTTCGCCCATGGTCAGGGAAGGCAACTATTAGGAGGAGAGCAGATGAGAGGACGCAAAAGCTACTATCGTGGTGAAGAACAGGCGGCCTCCTTTTGGCCTTCATTTACCGACATGATGGCCACTATTGTCTTGGTCATGTTATTTGTAGCCCTGATTGCTTTTGTGCAAAGCATTTTTGATGCTTATGCCCAGCGGGAGATCAAACGGGAGATGGCCCAGGTTGCTGCGGTCAAAAAACATATTGCTGATCTCATTCAGGAAGAACTGGAGGAAAGGGTGGGAGAGGATAAGATTATCCGCGGCCCCAATAATACCATTTCTATTGAGGGGGATATTTTATTTGAAACGGGCCAAGCGGAAATCAGTGAGCAAGGCAAAGCCATTTTACGTCCCCTGGCTGTTGCCTTTCAACGCATTATAGAGCTGGAAGAGATCAGCCAATACCTGTACATTATCTTAATTGAAGGTCACACAGATACCGTTCCTTATGACAACTGGACACTCTCCACACAACGGGCCGTCGCTGTGGTGAAATATTTGTTTGAGGTGAACCCTGTATTAGCACATGATAAATACGCCCAATATTTTGCCGCCACCGGTTACTCAGAGTTTAAACCTATTGCTGAGGGAGATGACCCTGAATCCCTGCAGCAAAACCGCCGTATCTCTTTTCAAATCATTGTTGACGATGAAAAATGGCAGCAAAAAATGTACCAATTATTAGATGGAGAACTGCAAGCTGTTGAGTAATGATGTTAATGTTCCTGTTTGTAACATTGGCCCTTACGGCTTTGATGCCCATAAAAAATTTGAACGCTTGGAGCTGACTTATTCCTTGGAAATCGTTCCCCTGCTGACGTATAGTGTGATCAGGCATTTGTTGCCGGTATCCTGAGCTATCTGGATGCGCTTAATTGTAAATTAGGGGTGTGACATACTCCCACCACCTACGCTAACGCTTAGAGGTGGGGGCTTCTCGGGTAATCCCGTCTCATGATGGGAAGTTGACCGAGCGATCCCCGTGTGCCCCACGGTTCCAGCAAGAATTTAGGCAATCCCTAACTGTTTCAGGCCTTCCTTTTTGATATTGATGGCGGCGTTGGTGTCTCTGTCTGCCACAAAACCGCATTCACAACGAAATAGACGTTCGGAGAGAGATAGAGACACCTTCACTCGACCACAACATGAACACGTTTTGGATGAGGGGAACCATTTGTCAATTTTGATCAGCTTCTTTCCCTGTTCTTCCAATTTGTACTGAAGGAAAGTAGTGAACAGGCCCCAGCCGTTGTCGTGGACGCTTTGACCGAAATGGAGGGCTTGAGACATCCCCTTCATGTTGAGGTCTTCAATCATCACGGCATCATACCGGTTGGCCAATTGTCGTGAAGTCTTGTGCAAAAAGTCCTGACGTTGGTTGGCAATCTTTTCGTGCAACTGGGCGACTTTCAGCCGCTGTTTGTGCCAACGGTTGGAACCTTTCCGGCGGCGTGACAGCACCCGTTGCGCTCGGGCCAGTTTTTCCAAGGCTTGCCGGTAAAATCGAGGATAATTGGCTCTCTTACCCTCGCTATCGACATACAGCGTATTCATGGAAAAATCGAGCCCAACAACGTTTTCTATTTCTTTTGGCACCGGTTGGTGTTCATACTCAGTCAGGATGGAGATAAAATATTTTCCTGTTTTTGTTTTGGTGATCGTACAAGCCTTGATGATGTGGTGAACAGGAATCTGCCGATGTTGCTTCAATTTGACCCATTTCAGTTTGGGTAACTGGATATAGCCATCTGCAAGCTTAATGTTTCCGTTGACCACATTTGTCGTGTACGACTGTTTGGCCTTGCGGCTTTTGAACTTGGGAAATCCCGCCCGGCCAGAGAAGAAGTTGGTGAATGCTTTTTGCAGGTTTAATTGAGCGTTGGCTAAGGCAAGGCTATCGACTTCTTTGAGCCACGGAAAATCCCGTTTGTACTTGGCCGGAGTGGGAAATTTGTGCTGTTTCAAAGCTTCTTTGTCGTCTTTGAACTTTTCATAAATTTGTATGCGTTCCTCAAGCATTTTGTTGTAGACGAAACGGACGCAACCGAACGTTTTGGCGAGCAGTTGTTCCTGTTCTTGTGTTGGATACAGACGGAATTTGTAGGCTTTGTTGGCCATATCCGCATCACCTGCCCACAATACGAACGTTTGTTTGATTTTATTTTACCACAATCATCATATTGAGGCTACATCAAACCGACATTCATCTCCCACTTTCGCTTCGCTTAGAAGTGGGAGACTTCTGTCGGAGGTAAGTTAAACGTGATAAATAGAGATGTTCGTTTACAAACCGGAAAAAGTACGGTATAATCACTACTGAATTAAATCAGATTGATTATGATTTTTAATATTAAAGGGGGAACGTAAGTTGTATCTAAAATCCATTCTGGTTTTGCTTAGCACCATGCTCGTTTTGTCCATGGCGCTGATGGCCTGCAGCCCTGCGGAGGAAGCGCCAGCACCTGAAGAGGATGTACAGCCGGAGGAGGCTGCTTCTGTATCAGCAGAGGAAGAGCGTCTGCTTGTTTACACCAGTCTGTTTCCACTTTATGATTTTGCCACGAAAATTGCCGGCGAGCGTGCCGAAGTGATTAACTTAATTCCACCCGGAGCTGAGCCCCATGACTTTGAGCCTACTCCCAACGACATTGTTAACCTTCACAAAGCGGATTTATTCGTATATAATGGGGGTGGCTTAGAAGGATGGATCGAAAAAATTCTGGAAGCCGTGGACAATCCGGACTTAAAAGTGGTAGACAGCACAGCCAATGTGGAGTTGTTGACCAACGAGGAGACCGGCTACGTGCATGATCAAGATCATGACCATGGACACGATCACGGTCATGGCAAGGAAGAGGATCATGATCACGACCACGATCATGACCACGCTCACGGTAAAGAAGAGGATCATGACCATGAGCATGATCACGGGGAATTGGATCCCCATGTCTGGCTCGATCCATTGCGGGCCAAGCAACAGGCTGAGGCCATAAAAGATGCGTTGGTAGAGATTGATCCGGAGCATGCTGAGTATTATGAGCAGAATTACAGCGAATTGGCTCAAGGGTTTGATGAACTTCATGCTAAATTTGAAGAGATGAGCCAAAATATACAACGGAGAGATTTTGTTGTTTCCCATGAAGCCTTTGGTTACTTGGCTTGGCGCTATGACCTGAACCAGGTGGGAATTGCCGGCCTGAGCCCTTCACAGGAGCCAAGTCCCCAACGTATGAGAGAAATTATTGAGTTTGTCCAAGAGAATGAAATCCAATATATCTTGTTTGAAAATACGGTCACACTAAAGGTGGCCGAAGTGATTAAGAGTGAAACCGGGGCGGAATCGTTGGTGTTGCATAATCTTGAATCCTTGACGGAGGAGGAACTGGCCCAGGGTGCAGACTATTTCTCCATTATGGAGCAAAATTTGGATGTACTGAAAAAAGCTCTGGGCTACCAGGAGTAACCATGAGACCCAATCAATCTAAAACTGTGATCGAGTTAAAGAATATTACTTTTCAATATGATGCCAAAACAAAAGTGCTTGAGGATATCAATCTCACCATGACCCAGGGGGATTTCCTGGGTCTGGTGGGGCCCAATGGTTCTGGCAAATCAACGCTGATCAAAATTATTCTGGGCCTGCTTCACCCGCAGACGGGTGAAGTTAAACTGTTTGGTCAGCCTGTTTCAGCTTTTAAAGACTGGTCTAAGATAGGCTATGTCTCCCAGAAAGCCAACAGTTTCAATTCCGGATTTCCAGCCACTGTGTATGAAGTGGTGGCCACCGGTCTGTTTGGCAAATTGGGACTGTTCCGCTGGATCGGCAAGCGGGAAAAAGAACAAATTATGCAGGCCATCAAACTGGTCGGGCTGGAAGATCTGGCCCACCGCAATATTGGTAAATTGTCAGGCGGTCAGCAACAGCGGACATTTATTGCCCGAGCTTTGGTCAGCAAGCCCGAGCTGCTCATTTTGGATGAGCCGACGGTGGGAGTGGATGTTGATTCAGTCAGCCGCTTCTTTGATTTATTGGAACAGCTTAATGAACAGATGGGAATCAGCTTGCTGTTGGTCAGCCATGACATCGGTGTGATTACGGACAAAGTGAAGCAAGTGGCCTGCTTAAACAAAAAGCTCTTTTTCCATGGAGATCCCCGCGAGTTTGTCAAAAACCAGGAAGCCATTCTGGCTACGGCTTACGGCCATCATGTGCGCATTTTGGAACATTCACATTGAGGAGTCTTATCTATGATCGACGTTTTAATTCATTTTGAGTTTATGCGCCATGCTCTAATCTCAGGTATAATCATCGGTTTTTTGGCACCTTTATTAGGTGTTTTTCTTGTTGTCCGGCGTTTGTCTATGATTGCCGATGCTTTGTCCCATGTCAGCTTGACCGGCATTGCCTTCAATCTGTTGCTGGCCAAATATTTTTCTTTCTTTGCCGCATTGAATCCGGTTTATATGGGCATGGGTTTTGCGGTGGCAGGAGCGCTTATCATTGAACGGCTGCGCAAAAGTTACAGGTTTTATCAGGAGCTGCCGATTCCGATTATTTTATCTACCGGCATCGGTTTGGGTGTGGTCTTCATTTCTATTGCCAACGGCTTTAATGTGGACTTATTCAATTATTTATTTGGCAGCATCATCGCCATTACCCGGACCGACCGGAATACGATTATGGTGATCGGTGCCGTTGTCCTGCTTGTTGTGACTTTATTATATAAAGAATTGTTTTCGCTGTCGTTTGACGATGAGCATGCGCGTATTACCGGCATTCCCCGCCGGTGGATTAATCTCGTCTTTACCATTTTGGTCGCTCTGGTTATTGCTTCAGCAATGCGGATTGTGGGCATTTTACTTGTCTCGGCCTTGATGGTTTTGCCTGTTGCAGCCAGTATTCAGTTGGCTAACAGTTTTAAGCAGACTTTTCTGTACGCTATCCTGTTTGGGGAGCTGTCCGTGATACTGGGCTTATATTGCTCATATACTTTTAACTGGGCACCTGGTGGAACAATTGTGGTCATCGCTTTTTTGATTCTCATCACCGTGCTGGGTATTAAAAAATGGGTCATTCAAACTGATTAGGGATTATTTTGATCTACATCCCCATTGTGCACCTGAAAGAGGGGGCAAGAGAGCCCAGACACCATAAGGAGCAAAGGTTTACATGAGCCGTGCCGTTGCTAACATTCAAAAATAAAGGTACAATGACGTAAAGATTGGCAGTGGAAAACATGCTTCATTCTAAATGGAGGAACGGCTATGACGGTGGAAGAAGCGTTGAAGATTTTAAAAGAGAAAGGGTATAAATACACCGGTAAGCGGGAAGAGATGATTCGTATTTTTGCTGCTGAAAAAAGGTATATGACAGCTAAGGAAATGTTAGAAAAAATGCAAGAATATTATCCAGGCATCAGTTTTGACACCATCTACCGCAACCTGGCTTTGTTTGAACAGCTGGAGATCGTGGAAGCAACTCAACTTAAAGACGAGCGGATCTACCGCATGACTTGTTCCCCCCATAACCACCACCATCATCTGATTTGTACCGAATGCGGCCGGACTGAGCGCATTAATATGTGTCCCATGGATGCTATCTTTGGCACACCGGACGGCTTTACGATTACCGGACATAAATTTGAGATCTACGGCTATTGTGATCAGTGTAAAGGTGGCGATTAATGGTGCAGGCCTGGACCGGTAAACAGGGCAAGACAGGGCAAAGCAAAGCCTGGCTGCCAGACATCCTAGCATTGGCTTTGTTAGGGTTCTTTTTATTGGTCTTTTTTAATATAGATCGTTTTAAAGGGGACGATCCACTTATTGCTTTGCCTCATGCTTGGCTAAGTGTCAATACGATTTTTCTCAGCATTGTGCTTGAGGCGATTCCTTTTATTTTGCTGGGGGTGTTTGTCTCTGGACTGATCCAAGTCTATGTCAGCGATGAAACCATTCAGCGCTATTTGCCTCAAAATGCTTATGCTGCCCTGTTTCCGGCAGCGGTACTGGGAGCGGTTTTTCCTATTTGTGAATGTGCGATTATTCCGGTGGTGCGCCGCTTGATTCTAAAAGGAATGCCCCTGCATGTCGGGGTTGTCTTTCTTGTGGGGGCCCCCATCTTGAATCCTGTTGTGTTTGCCTCCACCTTCTTCGCTTTCCGCACTAATCTGACCGTGTTGTACAGCCGTATGATTTTGGCTTTTGTATTGGCCATACTGGTCGGATTGATTCTCTATCTGCTGTTTAAAAATAGTGACCAAGTGAAACGGCAACCGGCACAGCCACAGCACAGCTCCGCCAAACAGAGCCATCATGCCGGTCATGAACATGGACACCACCAGCACAAAGAGAGGCCCTGGACCAAGCTGAAGCATACCCTGTATCATGCCGCTGATGAATTTTTTGATATGGGTAAATATTTGATTGCCGGTGCCTTTGTTGCCGGTGTTGTTCAAACGTTTCTAGACCGGCAGCTGTTATTAGCAATCGGTTCCCATGAATGGAGCTCTACGCTGGTGATGATGGTTTTTGCTTATCTATTGTCCCTGTGTTCAGAAGCAGACGCCTTTGTAGCAGCCTCCTTCGGCAGTATGTTCACCACAGGCTCCTTGGTGGCCTTCTTGGTCTATGGCCCGATGTTAGACTTAAAAAATACGGTGATGCTGTTTGCTTATTTTAAGCCCAAATTTGCTCTGGCATTTATAGCTACAGTTACCATCGCTGTCTTTTTAGCCGTGATGCTGTTGCAGTTGGTCATTTTGTAAACGCTGGGGACTGAAGACAGGAGGGCTCTTCATGGAACAGGAACATGGTTTTCAACACTTCTTCAGAGGCATTATTCTGTTTGGCTTTACCATGCTGTTACTCAGTCTGATATTGAGCGGACAAATACAATATTACATTGCCCCGCGCATGATGCCTTTTATTTATTTTTCGGTGGCTGTTTTGCTGGTATTAAGTATCTTGCAAATCTTAAGAAGCACGGATAAAGCCGGTAAGGAGGACACTTGCGGGTGTGAAGGCACTCATGCCTTGCCTGATAAGCGCTGGAAAAAAGTTGTGATTTACACGATCTTTCTCTTGCCGGTTCTAAGTGGCCTTCTGTTACCGGAGAAAGTGTTGGACAGCTCAATCGCAGCCACCAGGGGCGTACAACTGAGCGATCAATTCAATTCACGCATGCTCCAATTTGATGATCAACCCAAACAATCAGCTGAGGAAGAGACTAGGGCAGCGGCTGATGATCTGGCGGAGCTGGAAGCAGGGGAGCTCGGGGAACACTTCACTTATGAGGACATAGTGGCCACAGTGGATCTCGATGATTATTACGGCCAGCTGCTCAAAGAAGCCTTGGAGCAGGATGTCGTCAAGATTACTGATGACAATTTTTTGGATATGCTTTCAGTGCTGAATATGTACGCAGATCAGTTGCTAGGGAAAGAGATTGAACTGATGGGCTTTGTCTACCGTGAGGAAGGCATGCCCCTTGACCACCTGGTGGTGGCCCGCTTTTCCATGACGTGCTGCACAGCTGACTCGGCTGTTTATGGATTGTTAGTGGAAGGAGAAGAAGCCAAACAGTACGGGGAGGACAGCTGGGTGCGCGTGACGGGGACACTGGTGGAAAAAGACTTTAACGGCTGGCTTATTCCCGCTTTGGTGATTAAAGAGATTGGTGAGGTAGAGCCTCCAGAAACCCCATATGTGTATCCTAATTTCCGGTTTTAATTCGGCTGTTCTGATTTGGGACATATTGAATAAGCAGATCATACACCAGAAACGAGGGAGAGAAACGCCAAATGGGTGAACCATGGTATGTGCACAGCTTCACAGAGGACTATTTAAAGATTTATGCTCACCGCAATGATGAAGCTGCGGAGCAGGAAGTGGCCCAGATAGTCAATGTGTTGGGCATGAAAAAGGGCAGTGCAGTATTAGACTTATGCTGTGGCCATGGGCGCCACAGCCGGGCCTTGGCCCGCCGTGGGTTTCAGGTTACAGGGCTGGACCTTTCTCAAGTTCTTTTGGCTGAAGCTGAGAAACGAAATGGAGAATTCGGCATCCGGTATGTTCAAGGGGATGTGCGTCACATTCCGTTTACAGATGAGTTTGATTATGTGCTCAATTTGTTTACCAGTTTCGGTTATTTTGAAACGCGGAAAGAAAATCTGAGTGTGTTCCGGGGCATCAGCAGTGCATTGAAAACAAACGGGCAGTTTCTGATCGACTTTTTAAATCCAGGGTATGTGAAGCGGAACCTTGTACCGTATACGGAGCGGCAGGCGGACAAGCTATTTATTGTGGAACGGCGGCAGATACAAGGCAACCAGGTGGTCAAAACGATCGAGGTCAGAGAAGGGGAACAGGTGCGCCATTACAAGGAGCAGGTGCAACTGTTTACCTATGAGGAAATGGAGGAAATGATGAAGGAGGCCGGCCTGAAAGTAACGGACGTGTACGGCAGCTTGGAGCAAGAGGCATATGATCCGGTACACTCACCCCGGATGATTATCATCGGGGAAAGGGGATAAGTCCAATAAGTCAGCCCGTGACAAGCCCGTTACAATAAATAATAACCAACTCCCATGATTACATAAGTACCCAGCATCATGGCGCCTTCGAACCAGTGGTTTTGCTCATATTTAGAGTAACCAGAAGCCGGTCATTCAATCAGTTGCCCCAAATAGCAGGGTGAGCTTTTGTTTTGCCTCTGTCCAGTTACGGACACGATGAATCAAGCGGTGGGCCGTTCCTTGGTTATAGGGTGTATTGAACAGAATGACCGGAATATCCAGTTCTTCCGCCATGGCATTGGCCGTTTCCAGACGGTCTTCGAAAAACAGTTCTACACCGTGCTGTTTAGCCTGCTTCACTTTTTTATGGGAGCCTAAGAGTTCAATATGGTCATAAGGCAGCCCGTGCCGCTCAAACCACTGGATGGTAAGATCTTTTAAATAAGGAGGACGGGCGGTGATGTAAATCAGGCGGTGACGGCCGGACAATTCGCTCAATACAGCTTTAGCCGCCTCAGCCGGAGGTGCCTGGGCATAAATATCCCCCTCATGTTTTTGCATCCAGGCCCAAAACTCATCATCCGTAACCCCTAAAAGCGGCGGCAAATGATACTGGGTAATATCGTCCAAGGTTAAGTTTTTGTTAAACGCCTTGTTTAGAAACGGCACAAAAGTGGCCGGATCTGTCACGGTTCCGTCAATGTCGATTCCCAGCTTGTGTTGTTGCTTAGCCATTAGAATCCCTTTCCTGCTTTTGATTTTTATTATACCATACTTTACATCTGTTGTTCTGTACTCAGCGGTCCATACTATACATACACCCTCTTTTGCCTCTCCGTCAATGAATAAGGAACAGAAATGAGGGATTTACCTATGACCGATAACAACCGCGATGAACGCCGTACCGATTTGCCATTTGATCAAATTGCCGGTGATGACACTATAAATGATCAAATGGATAATGATTTGGCGGAAGATCTCCTTGAGGACCCTGAAGTGAATGGGGAAGGCAACGGACGTTTGGCTGAATATGACGAAGAAACCGCCGCTGAGGTGACCCCAAACGTTAATGATGCCCGTACACCGGCTGAAAACAGAAACAACAGAGCTGAAGCCTTAACTGGAGAAGATGAAGGGTACGAAGAACAAATGGAAAATATTGAAACAATGGAAGAAGCAGAAGAGGGTGGAACAGCGTTGGGCTGGACTGCTTTGGTTCTGTCCATTGTGTCCCTGTTCTTCCTGCCTGTTTTAACCGCCACAGCCGGTATTGTGACAGGATTTTTTGCTTACCGGGGAGGGGCCCGTACGCTGGGATTATGGGCTATTGGTGTGGGGCTGTTTTCCCTTGTTGTTGCTTTGTTTTTCACTCCGTTTCTCGTCAGGTAACCTCCCCCTTGCCTTTGCTCCTTGTCTGATTGGCAAGGGGCTTTTTCGTCTTTGTAAAAGAGCGGGAATTTTTGATAAATAAGATGCTGGCAGCCAGGTGATCTTGGTTTATGTTTGAAGTTTAAACGGAATGTGGTAAGATGTGTTACGATGAAAACATAAAGGGATGATGAACCATGGCTGTTTATTTGGACAATAGTGCCACAACTCAAGTGGCCCCAGAGATTCAGCAAACGCTGATGGAAGTGGTGGCCAATTATTACGGAAATCCTTCCTCCTTGCACCGGATCGGCGGTGAGGCTGAAAAATTGATGGCCAGAGCCCGGGAAGTGGCAGCCCGTTTTCTGGGCGTCAAACCGGATGAGCTCTTCTTTACCTCGGGAGGAACAGAAAGTAATAATTTAGCCCTCAAAGGAGCGGCTTTTCAGTATCAGTCCAGGGGCAAGCACATCATAACCACACAGATTGAACATGCGGCGGTATATCAGGTGTGCAAAGCCCTGGAGAGGGATTTTGGTTTTGATGTGACTTATTTACCGGTTGATCACAACGGTGTGGTTTCTGTCCAAGATGTCGAAAAGGCACTGCGCGAAGACACGATTTTGGTATCGGTCATGCATGTCAATAATGAGCTGGGGTCTGTCCAACCTGTGGAAGCCATTGGACGCCTGCTCAAAAAACGGCCCAAGGTGCTTTTTCATGTAGACCATGTGCAAGGCGTGGGCAAAGTTCCTCTAGATATTAAAGGAAGCGGCATCGATCTGTTAAGTATTTCAGGCCACAAGATCCATGCTCCGAAAGGGACAGGCCTCCTTTATGTGCGGGAAGGGATCCGTTTGTATCCGTTGTTGCACGGCGGGGGGCAAGAGGAAGGCTTGCGCTCGGGAACGGAAAATGTGCCAGGGATTGTGGCTCTGGCTAAAGCCATCCGTTTAGCCAAAGAAAACGAAGCTCAGCATATCGGCCATTTACTTAAGCTTAAGCAAATCCTGCTTGAGGGACTGGCCGATATTCCAGGTGTCTATATTAATACCCCTCTGGATAAACGGATCACAGCTCCGCACATTGTCAATCTGTCTTGTCCGGGCATCAAACCAGAGGTACTGGTCCATGCGCTGGAGGAAAAAGAGATCTATGTCTCCACCACATCAGCCTGTTCATCACGCAAAGATCAGGTTAGCCGGACACTGGAGGCCATCGGTTTAGAAGGACCTCGCCTCCACTCTCCGCTCAGAGTCAGTCTGTCAATTTATAACACAGTAGAAGATATCCAGTATTTCCTGCAAACCTTGCGGGATATTTTGCCCCATTACCAAAAAATCATGAGGGTGTGAGAGATATGAGTCAGGAACTGAATCATGAACTGAATTATGACCATGTGTTGATCCGTTATGGCGAACTCGCCCTGAAGGGCAAGAATCGCAAGCTGTTTGAAAATCAGTTGCAAGAGAATATTAGAAGTCAACTGAAAGACCTGAATGTCAAGCTGAGAAAAACACATGGCCGCCTCTATCTGGACTTGCAGGGTGAATCATTTGAAACGGTTCATGAGCGGCTTAAACATATTTTTGGCATTTCTTCCTACAGTCCTGCTTTAAAAACATCGTTGGAGTTAAAAGCAATCCAGGAGACTGCGCTGAAGGCGATTCGCTCCCACTCTCCCTTTCCGAAGACGTTTAAAGTGAGCACCAAGCGGGCTAACAAGCACTTCCCTCATACTTCACAGGAAATGAATCACAAAGTTGGGGCCCATGTGCTGATCCATACAGACAACCTGAAAGTGGATGTGCACAAACCGGAAGTGGAGCTGATGGTGGAAATCAGGGAAGATGCGGCCTATATCATGTCCCAAAAATTTAAAGGAGCAGGCGGACTGCCGGTTGGCACCAGCGGTAAAGTGATGCTGATGCTGTCCGGTGGGATTGACAGCCCGGTAGCCGGGTATTTATGCCTGAAGCGTGGCTTGCGTTTTGAAGGCGTCCATTTTCACAGCTTCCCCTTTACCAGTGAACGGGCTAAACAAAAGGTAATTGACTTAAGCAAACAGCTGTCCCACTATGCTGGCCCGGTAACATTGCATATCGTTCCTTTTACGGAGATACAGACCGAAATTAAAAAGCATGTCCCCGACGAATACAGCATTACCATTATGCGGCGCATGATGATGCGCATCACTGAAGCTTTGGCTAAAAAGCATAAAGCGTTGGGCATTGCCACTGGGGAAAGCGTGGGACAAGTGGCCAGCCAAACGCTGGAAAGTATGCATACCATTAACGAAGTGACGAACTATCCCGTTCTCCGTCCCCTTGTCACCATGGATAAAGTGGAAATTATTGATATTGCCCAGAGAATAGGGACCTATGACATTTCCATCCTGCCCTATGAAGACTGCTGTACCGTGTTTCAACCCAAAAACCCAAAGACCAAACCGGACCGGCTGGCGGCGAGCCGGCTAGAGGAACGCCTGGATGTTGAAGAGTTGGTTAAGCAGGCAGTTGAAAACACGGAAACTCTGCGTGTCACCTATGAAGAACAGGAAAAAGAGACCATTGATCATCTGTTTTAAACTCCCTTCTTTAGGAAGGGAGTTTTTTGTATCAACCGTATGTAAAGTTCACATAATAACTGGTGCATTCACCAAGTGGAGGGATAGGCGTGAAAAGCCTGATTTTACATGTGTGGGCAGTATGGGATTGGATATATTTTCTTTTTAATCGCATGCAATACGTCTCCAAACAGGACAATTTCTTCCGTATTGTCCGCACGACTTATAAGGGACCGCCCATTCGGACCAGGGACGGGCACTGGATTCGTGCCGGTGATGACATCATCAAAATTCATTTATATAACTTCCGCATTGCCAAGGAAATCAAATCCTTTCCCTCCGAGATCGCTTTTATATTTTATTTTAAACGCTCACTGGAGTTCTCTTTATACGGATTGAGCCGGTACGTTGAAAGTTTGCCTGACCGCCACCGCATCAAAGGCATCATGGGCACCTCCATGTTTAACCGGGGAGCTGAGCGGTTGGGTTTTACCATCTGTGAGGTGGACGATACCTGGTATTACCGGCTGAAAGGATTGTTGTACAAGTTGATTTATTGGCTGATCCATCCCCAGGGCTGGGGTTATTTGAAACGACACGGTAAACGGCTGAAGTCCAAACATCTGGTCATGTCTGTAGAGGAGCTGCACCGTCTGTATCCCAACAAGGACGGACAGCTGATGTTCGTCACTGGTCTTAATCCCACTGGTACAAAATCATAATGGGAAGGAAAGGATCCGATGAAAGTCGTCATTTTTACTGAAGTTAAAGTGGGTGAAGGACATTATCAAGCGGCGAAGGCGATCAGACATGCCCTTGGTGAACTGTCTTCGGGTCAAGTAGAGACGAGCATCGTCTGCGGGTTAAGATGTATTCATCCTGCAGTGGAGTGGATCATAGTAAAAACTTATTTTGCCCTCATTCGCTATTGTCCCTCTCTGTGGGGCTTTTTGTATACTCATATCCGCCGCACTTCTTTCTTTCAACGGGTGGTGTTCAGCTGGAAACTGAAGCGGTGGTTGGCAAGAGAACAGCCCGATATGGTCCTCTGCACGCATTCGACTTGTATTCCCCCCCTTGCCCGGCTGAAATCAAGAGCCCCCTATTCCTTCAAGTTGGGGATGGTTTTGACCGACTATTGTTTTCATCCCTTTAGTGTCTCACCTTATGTGGACTATTACTTTGTTCCTCATCATTCAGTTAAAGAAAAGCTGGTCCGGGAATTTAACATTCATCCGCACAAAATATTTGCTTTTGGCATCCCGGTTCATCCGGTTTATGAGGAACAAGTCAAAAGGCTCAGACCGGAAGCGGCGGACGGGACACAGTCGCTGGACAAACCGGTGCACCTGCTTATTTTAGGCGGGGCCCTGGGTATCGGCCCTATTGCTGACATTATGGACGAATTTAGAGACCGGTCCAGTCAATTCAGACTAACCATTATTTGCGGTAAAAACAGAAGCCTGTACAACCAACTGAGCCGGTGTGCTGCTCCCCATATTCAAGTTCTGGGTTATGTCACCAATATGGCTGAATGGATGCAGAAGGCTGATGTGGTGATTTCTAAGCCTGGCGGTCTAACCGTGGCTGAAACATTGGTGTGCCGTACCCCGTTGTTTATCATCAGGCCCATACCGGGGCAGGAAGAGGGTAACCGGATGTATTTAGAGCAATATGGGCTTAGCCGGTATATTGAAAATATCGGGGATCTCCCCCGTACATTGCTTGAGTGGCTAGAGGATGAGCAAGCCCGCTTGGAATGGGAAAAGCGGGTGCAGGAACACCGTAAGGAACAGGCTGCATATCACATTGCCAAACAAGTTTTAAGTTATTTTTTTCCTTAACCCCAGCTATCCTTTGTTTTACAATGGAAGATGAAACGGAAAATTTTAATCAAGGGACGGGGGAGAACCAATGGCAGATTTTGCATTGCGGCGGGAAAGAACAGCCCAGTTGCTGAAAGCTGAAGGAAAGGGGGCAGGCCTTTTACTTACTGATCCAAAAACAGTCTATTATCTGACTGGCTTTTACACCGATCCCCATGAGCGGTTTATGGGGCTTTTTTTTGATCCTGAACAGGGCTGGACATTGCTTGTGCCCCAGCTTGATTTTGAGGCCGCCCAAGCGGCAGTGGGGAATATGGTCGCCGTCTGTGGCTATGGTGATGATCAGCCAGCTGGTCAGCTGGTTAAAGATTATTTGTCACGGGCGGGATGGAATACCATCTTTGTGGAAGAGAACCATATGTCTTACGCCAGAGCCAAATGGCTGCTTGCTCAAGACGGCTTAAAGATCCACAATATTTCCCCCTTCATGGAGCAGTTGAGGATGGTAAAGGATGAAGGGGAGATTGTTTTGCTGAAAGAAGCTGCCCGTGTAACTGACCAGGTGTTGGCAGCGGCAATGAAGCAATTTAAAAGGGGCATGACAGAAAACGATCTGGTCGCTGAATTGGAGTATCAGGCCAAGAAACACGGTGCAGCGCAGATGTCCTTTTCCACCACAGTCCTGTCAGGGAAAAAGTCAGCCCTGCCCCATGGCCATTCTGGTGCAGAGCCTATCGGACAGGGGAATCTGCTGATCGATTTTGGATTAGTGATCAACGGATATTGCTCAGATATCACTCGCACCTTTCATGTAGGTGAGTGGGACCAAAAGATGCAGCGTGTGTATGAAATTGTCTTAACGGCCCAACAGGCGGCTTTAGAGGGGATCAAGCCGGGGATGACGCTCGCTGATGCTGACAGGCTGGCCCGTAAAGTGATTGAGCAGGCGGGTTATGGGCCCTATTTCATCCACCGCTTGGGTCATGGGATAGGACTCAATGTGCACGAGCATCCTTCCGTTGCTCCAGGAATGCAAGAACCGGTTAAACCAGGCATGGTGTTTACGGTTGAGCCTGGGATTTATCTTCATGGCCAAGGCGGTGTTCGTATTGAGGATGCGGTGGTGATCACCGAAGGGGGGGCAGCGCCGTTGACTTCCTTCCCAAAACGGCCGGAGCAAATGATTTTGTAGGATTTCCATCAATTACTCATCGAATGCATGCATGGTTTCACTTCCTCAGTTACATGCTAAGGTTACACCAGGTAGAGGAGGTGAAACCACATGGATCAAAACCAAAGAAGCCGTAACACCAACCAATTGCTTGTACCTGGCGTAGCTCAAGCTTTGGATCAGATGAAAATTGAAATCGCCCAAGAATTTGGTGTTCAACTTGGTGCTGAAACCACTTCCCGTGCTAACGGTTCTGTCGGTGGTGAAATCACCAAGCGCTTAGTGCGTCAAGCTCAGCAGCAATTAAGCGGTCAATTTCCCCAACAATAACATCTAAATAGTGATGGATCTAAATGGGCCGGTTCCGCCGGCCCTTTTCCTGTGTACAAGCCTGAGGCGGGGTTCACATGCGGTCCCTTGTGCCAAGTATCATAAAAAGCGCCGTTTGACCTTGTCCCAGAATGAATTGGATTTCATTTTTAACGTTTTGATGCGGAAATCTGCCAGTTTGACGTCCACCTGCCTGATGGCGCTAAAATTAATCGCTTCGTTGTCCATTCCGACCAGAGGGTGCTGCAAACCTTCATGGGTAATTTTAAGGGTGAGCTGCCGGTCTTCCCCTAGGATAAATGAAGATCCCAAGGTACGGAAATCATTATTGTTGATGGAGGAGATTTCTGAGACTTGAAAGCAGGGAAGTTTAGGGTCAACCACAGCTCCGCCTACCGATTTGTTATATCCGGTACTTCCGGTTGGCGTAGCGATCACCATGCCGTCCCCACGAAAAGTTTCAAAGTATTCACCGTCGATATACACTTCCATTACAAACGTTTTTAAAATGCTGGAACGAATCGAGCATTCATTTAAGCAATAAAATGAACTGGTTTCATTTATGGTACTCTGGATAACGGGGTAACGGCGTACTTGCAGCATTTCCTTATCCATCGCTTCAAACAGATCTTCAATTTTTTTGGCGGAAAAATCGCAGTAAAAGCCAAGGTTTTCAAGATGAATACCTACATAAAGGGAATTGGTACGAAACCCCGTGTGGCGGACCGCTTGTAAAAAAGTGCCGTCGCTTCCGATACTGCAGATAATATCGGCATCGTGGTGGGTATTTAAAATGGTAAAGCCGTATGCCTGTGACCGCTCCTTAATATGCTGGGCTGCCCGTTGTGATTGATCGTCTTCCCGATAGTAAAAAAAGACTTTGCGTCGTGACATGGCCCTTCTCTCCTTAATGTTGTTATTTATACGCTAAGACAAACTATGGATTTTATTTCCAACATCCGCTATAATGATGTTGTTGTGAGAAAAATCAACAGAAAGGGTTGTTGGCATGAGCCGTAAGCGTTGGATTGCTTTAGGTGTTTTTGTTATATTATTTCTGTTTTATGCCTTTTTCCAAACCATTGAGGCGATGCCTGAGTTAGGAATCGGAGACCAGGAGTGGAAAGAGGAAGTCTACCAATTTGGTGGCCTGGACCGGATTGCCTTATTAGAGGTGGAAGGCGTGATCTTAGATCAGACACCGGGAGCTTTTTTTACCAGTGTCAATTATAACCATCGTCTGTTCTTAAAGCAATTAAAACATGCGTTCGAAGATAAAACGGTTGGCGCTGTGGTGATGCGGGTCAATTCACCGGGCGGCGGCATTGTGGAAAGTGATGAAATCTTTCATACGGTGCTGAAGCTGAAGGAAGAACATGATAAGCCGTTTGTGGTGTACATGGGCAATATGGCCGCTTCTGGAGGCTACTACATTTCTGCTCCCGCAGACAAAATAGTGGCCAACCGCCACACCATTACCGGCTCCATCGGTGTCATAATCAATTCGTATAGCGTTCAGGAACTGGCCGAAAGATGGGGGATTAGAGATGAATCGGTTACCAGCGGGCCGTATAAAGATATTCTTTCCTCAATGAAAGAAATGACCGATGAGGAGCGGGCCATTCTCCAGGGGTTGGTGGATGAAGCTTATGAAAACTTTGTTGACGCCATTGTCCAGGGAAGGGGCCTGGACCGTAACAAAGTACTCCAACTGGCTGACGGACGCATATACAGTGGTCAGCAGGCCAAAGAACTGGGGCTGGTCGATGAACTTGGCTTCTTGGATGATGCCATCGACCAAGCCGCTGATTTGGCAGGGATAGAAAATCCAACAGTGATTACTTACAAAACCGGTTGGTCGGCCTTTAACACCCTTTTTGCCCGTTTTTCGGGGGTAAATGATTGGCTCGGTGTCAGAGACATGATTTATCATCAGCCAACACCCAACTTGATGTATCTGTTAAAGTGGTAAGGGGGCTGATTAACATGAATCCACATATGCAAGCGTCACAGGAAGATGAGGCATTGGTGTTCCGCTTGGCTGGGTTTTGGATACGCACACTGGCCTACCTGATGGATCTTATCGTCGTTTCTGCCCTGTCATATTTGCTTGTTACGCCTTTCTTTTCCGTATTTGGCCTCGAGGTGACATGGCGGGTGTTAACCGTCACCTTCTTTTATATCGGGTTGATCGGCAGTCTCTATTTTATTGTCATGACTAAAGTGCTGGGGCAAACGCTCGGCAAAATGTTGTTCGGTTTGCGGGTGGTTAAAGCAGATGGCACGCCCTTGGACTGGGGCACCGCTATTTTCAGGGAAGGAGTGGGCCGCTTTTTAGCCCAATATATTTTTCATATCGGTTATATCTGGGTCGCTTTTCATCCCCGGAAGAAGGGATGGCACGATTATATCGCCGATACTTATGTAGTGTACGATAAAGAGGAAGAAAAGCGTATGCAGGTGCGGTTGGGTATCAGTGAACAATAAGGGTATTAGAAAAATGCTGGCTGTCCCAAGAAGGACAGCCTTTTTAATTTTTTCTTGCTACATACAGCATCCCAAGTTGGCAGAATGACCTCTGAATTTGAATGTTTTTCCATGTTGACGTCCATACTGGAGGTAGGAGGTAACAGAGATGATCTACGTTCTCGCTGCCCTTCTGGCCCAGTGCGGTTTCATGCTCATGATATGGTTCACCCCGCTACACATCTCCATCCATTATATACGGCAGGGTCAGGATGATTTGCTTAGAACCCAGGTTAGAGCCTGGTTCGGTCTGATTAATCTTAAAAATGAATTCCAAATTGTTAAGCTGGCCAATGATTTAACGGGGATGGTCTACCAGGAGGAGATGGAAAGCCAGGACCAGCCACTGGATCAAAAAAATTTTAAGATAACACCTGGCGAGATGTTCCAACTCCATCAGCGCACTTACGGATTGATGAGGCGCATTCATGGTTTCCATCATATTATTAAATCATTCTTAAACCGAATACGATTGGTAAAACTGGAATGGTACTCTAGAATCGGTGCCGGATTTGCAGATGAAACAGGCCTGTTAACCGGCATGATGTGGACCGTGAAGTCAACACTGGTCGGCTTGTTAAGCTCTTATTTAACTTTGCGCACTGTGCCCAGGATGCAAGTCAAACCTTCCTTTCAAGAAAAAGTATTAGAAACGGAGTTCAAATGTATGATCCGGTTTCGATTTGGACATGCTATTTTAGCAGGAATTCGAATCTTATTAAATCTGGGAAAGAGGCGTGATGTGACATGGAAGAACACCCCATTCAAGGTTTAATGAAAACTGCGATGGAAAACCTGAAAGAAATGGTGGATGTGAATACCATTGTCGGAGATCCTGTTGAGACGCCTGATGGCAGTGTGATCCTGCCTGTATCCAAAGTGGGGTTTGGGTTTGCTGCCGGAGGAAGTGAATTTGATGTTGATGATCAGTCCGGTGCAGGTGGAAATGGCGGCCCGTACGGGAACAATAATAACCAGGGAAACAAACCTAAACTTCCGTTTGGCGGGGGAAGCGGTGGCGGTGTCTCCATTACCCCAGTAGCTTTCCTGGTGGTGAATGCCAGCGGGATCAAAATGGTGCATATTGATGGTCAAACTCATTTGTATGACCGGATCTTGGAATTTGCTCCCCAATTAGTCGATAAAATTCAAAACCTGATGAATTAAAACAAGAAAAAAACATTCGATCACAAGCAGACCTCAGCAGATGAATTAGGGTTATAATAGTATTGTGTTGGGTTTAAACAACTCAACACAATTTTCATTTCTCGCTTCGCTCTAACAGTATAGCGGGGAGGGACCAGCGAGGGGAGAGGACACTATGAGCAAAAAAGCAAATACCGAGCTTTTGTTTGAACTTTTGGATCAGGGTTCCCAACTATTGAAACAGGCGAGGGGCAAACCCTATCTAGAGGCACTGATTGATACAGGAGAGAGCTTTTTTCAGGGCGAGTTGGTCACTGATGCAGAAGAGGAAACAGCTGGAAAGCTGGCTGATCTTATTCACCAATTTAACAGGCATAACTTTGGACGCGAGGAAATCCGGCGAGCTTTTCAATTGGCAACGTTAAAAGGGATGAAAGAAGGCGCTCTTCCGCCTGGGGCGGGAGTAACCCCTGATGCTGTGGCCTTGTTCATGGCCCATTTGGCTAAATTGTTCTGTTCAAGGTTAGCACAGCATCCCCAGCTGGTTGTGGATTTGGCCTGCGGACCAGGCAATCTTTTGACCTGTGTGCTCAATCATTTGCCAGGACAGCCGCAAGGCGTGGGCGTTGAGTTTGATCCGTTGCTTATCCGTCTGGCCTATATCAATGCAAATTTGCAGGAGCATGCGATCGAATTCTTTCGCCAGGACGCTTTAAAACCCGTCTATTTCTCCCGGGTTAACCTGGTGGTTTGTGATTTGCCAGTCGGCATTTACCCTGACCGGGACAATGCCAAACGCTATGAACTTTATGCGGAGGACCAGGACAGCTATGCTCACCAATTATTTATTGAGCAAGCGATCCATGTCGCCGAAGAGGGAGCCTATTTAATATTTTTAATTCCAAACCAGTTGTTTACTGAACCTGGCGCTCCCCGTTTAAGAGAGTTAATCACTAAAGAAACCCATATTCAAGCCTTGCTCCAGTTGCCAGGCAGTTTATTTCAAAGCGGAAGCACACATAAAAGCATCTTTATTCTGCAAAAAAAAGGGGACGCTGTTCAACCTCCCCGCCAAACTTTATTAGCCAAATTACCTTCATTTACCAATAAGCAAAAATTGAGCCAGGTATGGGCACAAATTGAAGAATGGATCGAGGTGAACAAACCATGCCAAAAATAATGGCGATCAATTGCGGAAGTTCATCCTTGAAATTTCAGCTGCTGCAAATGCCGGAGGAAAAAGTGCTGACCAAAGGTGTCATTGAGCGGATTGGACTGGATGATGCTATTTTTACGATCAGTGTGAATGGGGAAAAAAAGAGGGAAATTGTGGAGGTTCCTGATCACGAGGCAGGAGTATCCCTTCTCCTGGACAAATTGCTGGAAAACAACATTATCAAAGAACTGACGGAGATAGAAGGGGTGGGCCACCGTGTGGTCCATGGGGGAGAACGATTTCATGATTCAGTCCTGATTGATGAAGAAGTAATCAAAGGCATTGAAGCCTGTTCTGAACTTGCCCCTCTCCACAACCCGGCCAATCTGGTAGGGATACGTGCCTTTCAAAAGGTGCTGCCCAATGTTCCTGCTGTTGCCGTATTTGACACCGCTTTTCATCAAACCATGCCGGAACAATCATATTTATACAGTCTGCCTTATGAGTATTACCAAAAATACGGCATTCGTAAATACGGTTTTCACGGCACTTCCCATAAGTATGTCACCCAACGTGCTGCTGAACTGCTTAATTTACCCTTGGAAGAGTTGCGCCTGATCAGCTGCCATCTGGGTAATGGGGCCAGCATCGCCGCTGTGATGCATGGCAAATCAATCGATACCTCCATGGGGTTTACACCGTTGGCCGGGGTGGCCATGGGGACACGCTCGGGCAACATTGACCCTGCCCTGATTCCCTACATTATGAAAAAAACGGGCAAATCGGCAGATGAAGTTGTCTTCGATGTTTTGAACAAAAAGAGCGGCCTGCTTGGTATCTCAGGGCTTTCCAGCGATCTGCGGGAGATTGAGGAAGAGGCCCAAAACGGCAATCACCGGGCCGAGCTGGCTTTAGAAGTGTTTGCCGGCCGCATTCACAAATATATTGGCAGCTATGCAGCCCGCATGTCCGGGGTGGATGCCATTATTTTTACGGCAGGAATTGGGGAAAACAGTCCCGTCATTAGGGAAAAGGTGTTAAAAGGATTAGAATTTATGGGCGTCTACTGGGATCCAGCCCTTAACCGCATCAAAGGAAGGGAAACCTTTCTTAATTATCCCCACTCACCGGTCAAGGTGCTGGTGATTCCCACAAATGAAGAAGTGATGATTGCCAGAGACACAGTAAGATTGATTTCAGCCAAGGTCAAAGCATAGGACTAGTTTATTCACATATATTCCCTTGATTTAAATAAAAAGGAGGAGCTATGACACATGGAATATAAAATTCCAGTCGGGATTTCTAATCGTCATGTCCATCTGTCTCCTGAACATCTGGAACAACTGTTTGGCAAAGGGTATGAATTGACCGAACTGAAACCTTTATCCCAACCAGGTCAGTTCGCTGCGCAGGAAACCGTTACTTTGGTTGGACCCAAAGGAGAAATCCCCAAAGTGCGCATCCTGGGTCCGGCGCGGGGACATACCCAGGTGGAGATTTCCAAAACAGATTCTTATAAATTAGGGGTTAACCCGCCTGTACGGGATTCTGGTGACATCGAAGGCACACCGGGCATCAAAATCATTGGCCCTAAAGGGGAAGTAGAGCTGGACAAAGGTGTGATTATTGCCAGCCGTCACATTCATTTCCATACTTCCGATGCGGAAAAGTTTGGCGTTAAAGACGGCGACCGGGTTCGTATTCGCGCCGGAGGTGAACGGGCGGTGATTTTTGAAAATGTGCTATGCCGCGTCTCTGATAACTACGCCTTGGACTGTCACCTGGACACTGACGAGGGAAACGCAGCCGGATTAAAAACAGGGGACTATGTGGAGCTGATCCTGGACGGAAAATAGGATGGCCGAAGATCAGCACCGGACAGCTAGGGGGACCGGATCTCTCCCTGGCTTTTTTTAACAGGGGATTGTGCTATAATGATGCCAATAGGGGTGAAGATCATGACGCGTTTGGAGCAGGAACGCCAGCAACTGCTCAAAGAAATTAATCTGTGGCTCGATGAGCAAACGCAAGAATGGGACAGCACGTTGGAGGAAAACGCTTTTAACAAAAATGTACTGGTCAACCAGGCTGAACTGAATCACTGGATGGCGAAATGGCTGAATACGCTTCCTGAGGAGCAAAAGAAAACAGTCGTCGATATGATTGACCACCTTGTCATTTACATCGCAAACTTTTTTCACAAGCATTCTAACTGTGAGGAGATTGAAAAAAGCATCGTCATGGAAGCCCGGCTTTTCGAGCCCAGTTTATCCAGTTTTGATGAGTTACCCTCTGTTGATTTCTACCGCTTGCAATATATCGAACAAAAATTCCGCTCCCGTTACCCCCTGTATGCTTTGGTTGAGGGCGGACTGGCGGGTACGGGCCATCCCCTGCTCTTGGCCATCGATTTTCCAGCCCTGATGAGCATCAATCTGAAGATGCTCCACTATGTGGCCAGCGCTTACGGTTACTCTCTGAAAGATCCCTATGAACAAATCGTTTTGCTTAAAGTGCTTCATGCCGCCACTTTGCCCGGGCGCCACAAACGGGCTGCCTGGCAGTGGCTGATCGACAGGCACATCCAAGCAGGACAACCCCGGGACCTCTCCCTCTTTGGTCCAGAACAATCCATTATTAAGGAAGAATGGCTGGAGACTTTGGTTAAACAGTGGGTCAAAGCCATTGTGCTCTATGGTTTGAAGAAAACCACAAAGAAAAATTTGTCCTTGATTGGCATGGTGCTTGGTGCTAATATGAACTATCAATGGACCAAAAGGGTTGGTCAATTTGCCTCACATTTTTACCGTTACCGGTTCTTGGAGGAGAGGAAGGAGGAAGTGTAAATGAGCACAGCTGAACACAAAAAAGAAGCCCCTAAACAGGTCACTTGCATGGTCATTACGGTTTCAGACACCCGAACGGAAGAAACAGATAAAAGCGGGAAGCTGATGAAGGACATGCTGGGCCAAGCCGGGCACAAGGTTGCCCTTTATACCATTGTCCCTGATGAGCCAGAGCGAATCAAGGCGGCCGTAGAGGAAGGACTGTCTCACCCTGAGGTGCAGGTGATCCTTTTAAACGGGGGAACAGGGATTGCCAGACGGGATACCACCTACGAAACCGTTGCCGCTATGCTAGAGAAAGAAATGCCTGGGTTTGGCGAGATTTTTCGCTACTTAAGCTACACGGAGGATATCGGCTCCGCAGCCATACTCAGCCGGGCGATTGCCGGGACCTGCCGGAACAAGGCCATATTTTCCACCCCCGGATCCAGCGGGGCAGTCAAGCTGGCCATGTCCAAAATCATCTTGCCTGAACTGGGCCATGTGGTCCGGGAATTGAATAAAGACAAATAGTCATCACTGCTGGATGAACCCTTTAGACCGGTGTGGCAGGCCCCTTGAAATTGGGCCCTGCTTTTTTAATTCCCAGTGATTGAAACAAGCCGATTTAGGGTATAACGTTACTAAAGGCAAATTTAACCACGCCGAGTTGAGGAGGGTTCATCTTGAATCATGACATGCATTCGTCCAAACTGGAACAACGGCATTTGGTGAACCAACAAACGGAGACCGTTTCACATAAACCGTACTATTCCTGCGTGTATAAATTTCGGGACATCGAAGATGTGATCAACCTGGCTCACCGTCTCCCCCTGCCTTTTTTCAACAGCAAGCTGATCCGTTATCACAACTTTTACTATCTTTCTGTGATGTACCCTCAAGAGCGCATGATCCGCCGGTACGATTGGGGTGAAAGCATTATTTTAGAATATGGCGAACGGACCAATGAATCCATATACCGTTTGGAGGAGTACGGCAAAGTGATTTTAGCCGAAAATGCCATTGCTACTGTGCGGGATTATTTTCACATCTTGGATTAGGTAATTGAACCGGGCTGCAACCTTACCTCGAAATGAATTCGGGGTGGGTTTTTTTTTGTGAGTCTGAGCCGAATTTTGTTTCCATGTCCACCGTGCAGAGCGGAGAAGACCTGGGCAACACCTCTGTGACATCGGGTCCTGAGAGGGCCGTGGAATTCGATAGGCCTCTTGAATTCAGCAGAAGATGCCCTTTCGTATTGGAATTTAACGGTGGAAGAAGCGTCTCCGCAATTGCTCACAGGGGGTCGGGTACGTGACATTGCCCGTGAAACGATCCGCAAGATGGGAAAAGACATTCCAGTCTTTGCATCTGTGGACTACTACCCTGTGCGCAAGGAGTCCCATCGGACCAACACGACCATCGTAGAAGCGTACGCAGCGGACCCTTCGCGCCATACCCTTGAGAAGGTTAACCAACGGCTTCGTGAAAAAGGGACAACATCCTCAGCCGTGATAAAACCTAGACCGTGACACTGGCTGCACTCCACATCACCATGTCTGCCACAGCGATAACAATCCATCAGGCTCCCTCCTCTCCTTACTGTTGATGGGCACTGGATAAGCTGTTATACATCTGTAATAAAACAGAATTTACATTATTAACACTATTATATAACAATTCTCTTTAATCTATCAATATTAATATTCAAAATTTTTTTATATTTGCCTAACTTGGCACCTGATACATTCAAAAATAAAACACTACCAATTCGTCCCTGGTAAAACAGGCTATAACAACAAAAACCGGTTCTGCCACATTGTCAATCCGTGGTCAGAACCGGTTTTGTACATATAAAGCCAACAGGTTAAATAGTCATCAAGATTGCTGTTTGCCCCCAACCTTTTTCCAGCCTTTTTTAATCTCTAAGTTACGGATGACAGAAACTTCCCCTTTTTGGCTGACGAATGGCCTGACAATGGCCTGAACGATGACGCCTAAAAAAGCGGTCATGCCAATAATCATCACGCCTAAAATCGCCAGGTCAATGAAAAAATCCATCCTACTCACCCCTTATATTGAAATTTTACCCCACAGGCTGTCAATTGAAAAGAGCCCTGGACAGAAAACGCCCAAAACGTGATAATAAAAGAAATATTTAATTTCAATAAAATTAATACATTAATCATGAAAACAGAGGGAGAGGATCATGAGCACCGTCAACCTTCAGACACCGCTGACTAGACCGGGTGACAAAGCAGTACAGCGTTTAATGGAGCAATTAGAGCAGACAGGAGACAAGCAAACGGTTGACAAATTGGAAAGTTATATTCATAAGTGGCAGGAGCAAACCCTGCACATTGGCTTTTGCGGGCTGTTTTCCGCAGGGAAATCGACCATGATCAATACCTTGCTGGGAGAACCGTTACTCCCGTCCAACCCTATCCCCACCAGTGCCAACGTGGTCTCCATTCGTTACGGGGAACCCAAAGCGATGATCCATTTCACTTCAGGCTCCGAGCAGACCTTGGCTCTTGACCAATTGGAGAAGTGGAAAGCCTATTGCACAAACGGCGATGAAGTAGAGTGGGTAGACATCTTTTATCCCCACCCCTTATTGGCAAAAGGGGTGACCTTGCTGGATACCCCAGGAATAGATTCAACAGACCCCAGACACCAGCAGGCAACAGAAGCAGCGCTGCATTTGGCCGATGTGGTCATTTTTGTTGCCGATTATCACTATGTGCAGTCTGAGGTCAATTTCTCTTTTCTCAGACGTTTAAAAGAACAAGGAAAATACCTGTATCTGGTGATCAATCAAATTGACAAACACCGGGGTAGCGCCAGAACCCTTGGTGAATATCTGTCTAAGCTGTACAGCGGTTTAAGGGAATGGCGAATGGAGGTTGACGGTCTGTTGTGCACTTCATTGAAACAGACTGATCACCCGTTCAACATGCTGAAGCAGCTAAAGCAATTACTGGAAAAGATGGGTCAGCATAAAGTATTTTTGCTGGCCAAGCATTTTAAACACGGCTTGAACACATTGTTGGACCAACATCGAAGCTACTTGCTGGAAGAGCAAAGCGAACAACGGCAACGGATTGCCAGTCAGCTCGATCAACTCTATCAAACACTTGGAGATCAGGGGGCTGCCCGGTATCAAGCATACCGGGAGGCGCTGGAGGAACCTAAACACCTTGTCCAGTATTTAGAAGAAGCAACACAGGAGATTTTGAAAAATGCCATCATCACGCCCTATGTGACCATCCAGCTGGTCCGGGAGATGATTGACTGTTACCAGGATGATTTCAAAGTAGGCTGGCTGTTTGCAGCCAAAAAAACAGAACAGGAACGCCGGCGGCGGGTTGAGGCCTTTTATGCCGACTTGACAGAACGGGTGCAAGCACAGATTGAGTGGCACCTGAAAGATATGATCCGGAAAAGTTGTGCTCAATATCACATTGACGACCAGCAACTGCTAACCCAGCTCTTAAACTGGGAGCTCAATGTGCCCCGGGAATGGATCACAAGCCTGATTCGCACCGGTGGTGTAGCCCGGGATTACGTTTATGTCTACCTGGATGAGTTGAAGCAAAAGATTCACGGGCTGTACCGGCAGCAGATGGAAGAGGTGGCCAAGCAACTCAAACACTACCTGGAAAAGGACAGAGCAACCAAATTTGAGACACAAAAAGTGCAGATAGAACTGTTTGAAGCCATCATGGCCGCCGAGGAAAAACTGTTACAGCTTGATGGGGAAATACAGGGACGCATGGAGCAATACAGGCAAATCGTCTCTGCCATCAATATTCCACATTTTTCAAAAGAAGAGGAAGCGGCCATTACTGTGCAATTAACGGTTAAAGCTGTCCCTGATGGGCTCAACAACACGGCCATGGACCATTCAACGCAAGAGGGCAGATCTCCTGTGCAGCACGATTCTTCCAGCTCTTCCGCTCAGACACAGGCATCCGCTCCGGCTGACGACCTCTCCGGAGCCCGGTGGCCGGAACATCAATTTGCCTCCCTGGCTGCCTGCTATGAACAGGGAGCAAGGATATTGGCTCAAGTGCCCCTTCTGGGCAACATGGTACAGGAATGGCGGGAAAAAGGGCAGCGCCTGAAACAACGGCGGTTTCGCATCTTTTTGTTTGGAGCTTTCAGTGCGGGCAAATCCTCCTTTGCCAATGCCCTGCTGGGAAAATCTATTTTACCTGTTTCCCCCCATCCTACTACGGCCGCGATTAACTACATTTTGCCCCCCACTGATGAACATCCGGCGGGTACATTTGTGGTGCACATGAAATCAAGAGAGCAAGTTGAGCACGAGGTGGCCATCTGCCTGGAGCGTCTCTCTTTAAAACATCTGGACGACATGACTTTGACGCTGAGACAGGTGCACCACATTGATCCGTCTTCCTTGCGGCCATCGCTCAAACCCTATTACGCTTTTCTCAGGGCTTTTGCCAAAGGCTGGGAAACAGTGAAAGAAGACTTGTCCAAGGTTTTTGCCGTCGGTCACGACCAGTATACCCGTTACGTGGCCGATGAAGGGCTCGCTTGTTTTGTACGGGACATTAAGGGGCACCTTGATTCCCCCTTAACCCGCCTGGGACTCGAGATTATTGATACCCCTGGGGCCGATTCCATTTACACCCGTCATACTGACGTCACGTTTAACTTTCTCAAACAGGCGGATGTGATCGTCTATCTGACCTACTACAACCATGCCTTCAGCCGTGTTGACCGTCACTTTCTGGATCAATTGGGCCGGGTCAAGGAGCAGTTTGCTTTGGATAAAATGTTTTTTGTTATCAATGCGGCTGATTTGGCCTCCTCAGAAGGGGAGCTTTTAGAAGTGACGAAGCATGTGGAAAGTCATTTGCTCCAGTCGGGCATCCGTTTTCCGCGGCTTTATCCGCTCTCCAGCCTCCGGGCATTAGAAGGAAGGGATGCTGGATTTGAGCGCTTCAAAGAGGCTTTTCTTTCCTTCCTTCAACATGAACTGGCAGAAGGCGTCAAAACACAGGTTGAGGCAGATCTGAAACATGGTCTCCATGTGCTCAAAGAGTTAAAAACAGAGGTGGAACGGACGGAGCAGACAAAAGAGGAGAAGATGAAGGTTTTGCACCGCTTGGGTGACAAATGGAGCGGGCGGCTGGCCAAGGCCACGTATGAATCATGCCTGGTGGAACTGCGCAAGGAGATTGCCGAACAGCTGTACTATGTGAATCAGCGTCTCTTTTTCAACTTTAAACGGCATGTGGATGACGCCTTCCATCCCGGAGTTTTATCCGAACCAGCCGGAATCAAACAAAAGCTGGAACAGTGTCTGGATGAACTGTTGTTTTCCTTGTCCTGCCAAGTGAAAGATGAGCTGAAAGCTGTCACCTTGCGGATAGAAAACGTAACGATCAGACTGCTGGAGCGGGAGCGTGACCAGTGGTTGGCCCGTCTGAAGCAGGACGGACTAATCGTTAACCTGGAACGTCCGGAACATGACTTCACTTCCCCATCTGTTCCGGAGGAGTTAGTTGGATTGGACAAAAAACGTTTGACACAGGTCTTTAAACATTTTAAGAAGCCCAAGCAGTTCTTTGAGCAGGGTGGAAAAGAAAAGCTGCGTGAAGAGCTGGAAACTGCCTTAAAAGAGGTGGTGGCCTGCCATCTGGAACAGGTTAAAACCCTATTTAACGCCCATTATGAACAGCAGTGGCAACAAGCTGAGCAAGGATTAACCACCCGTTTGGAAAATGCTTTGCAGTTTGTCATTAAAGGGCGCTTGGCAGCTATCAACGGGGAATTGACGCCCACACAAATGGAAGCGCTGCTTCAGGAGTACCACATCCTGTTAGGTGAAGCGGTGCTTGGGCTTAACTTACCTTGAGCGTGGAACCGAATTCCTCAATAATATGCTTGACAACGTTGTATGATGAAAACTCACCCATCGTCAAATAATGGTTCCAGTCTGGTTTGGGGAAGAGTTTTTCCTTGATTTCATGTGTTTCCAAGCCTTGTTTGTAATAGTGGAGCACTGCTTCAATCAGTTCCTCCAGATAGGCTTTCTTCTGCCGGAATGCCTCGTAACCGTTTTCGACCCGTCCGGCATGGGCGCAGTACACCTCTTCAAAATCGTAGGTTAACAGGGTATTGATGGAATCCAGCATCTGTTTGATCGACTCATCGCGCAAGCTGTACTTGATCACTGTGGAGACGAACAGGTCACCGCTGAATAAAATGCCCCGGTTGGACTCCAGCAAGCTGATGTGATCCTGGCAGTGACCTGGTGTATGAATCACTTTAAAGGTAAAGTGCTCTGTTTCGAGTCTGTCGCCAATTTCCTGCCCCTCCACGGCCTCCATTTGTCCCCAAACCAGCTTGCGGTACATGGGGATGGAAGGAGGGGCTTGTAAAATTCGTTTGGTTTCAGGGTGCATGTAGACCGGGACTTGTTTGGCCCGTGCAAGCCATCCTGCACAGCCGGAATGGTCTTCGTGGTGATGGGTTAACACCACTTGTTCGATTTTTTGCCCTTTGAAATAGTTTTTTAATGTCTGTTTATATACTGGTGCACCTGTATCGATCAGCAAACCATCAATCAAGTAAAAAGAAACCGAAAGGGAGAAATACTTCAGGAATAGCTGACCCTGAATCAGGTCTTTATGTTGATAAAGTTTTAACATGGTAAATCTCCTCTGTCCAGTGTTGTTCTGACATCAACGGAGTAAACGTTGTGAACACCAAACTTATTCTGAATGAACAGTCATTCATTATAAATATAGCATAAACAGGGCAGGATGTCATTCCAAAAGTTAACAGCACTCAGGGGGCGTTTCCCCCTCATCCCGGTAATAACGGATTTGTTCTGCCTTTTTAAACCCATTGATACCAACCCATGTAAAACCCTCCTTGTACTATTTTTGCAGTTGTTAGTATGTATTTTTTCCAGTTGTTTTACACTTTGCAGGAATTTGGGGCAAAATAATAGAAGTAAACATCAGAAGATTTTATCCAAATTGGCTGAGGAGGTCATTGCCCATGTCTGAACAACAAAAAACGGCCGGACAGCTGCCCAAGCGCTCGGAACTGGATCCAAAGTATAAGTGGGATTTAACCAAAATTTTCAAATCAGATGAAGAGTGGGAGGAAGCCTTCCAAGAAGTGAAAAGTCTCCTCCCCAGCATCAAAGAGTATGAGGGGAGGTTGATGGAATCAGCTGACACCCTTTTGGAAGCGTTGCAGTTGAGGGAAGAGATCGGCAAAAAATTAGGTAAGGTGTATATCTATGCCCACCTGAAAAAGGACGAGGACACCACCAACTCTAAATATGTCGCTTTTGAAAACAGGGCGGCCAGCCTGCATGTGGAGGTTGCCAGCGCTGTGTCCTACTTTTCACCGGAAATCCTTCGCGCCGATGAATCTACCGTCCGTTCCTACCTCCGGGAAAATGATGCCTTACAAGTTTATGAACACTATCTGGATCAGCTTTTGCGCCAAAAAGAGCATACCTTGTCAACCAAAGAAGAAGCGATCCTGGCCCAAGTCGGGGAGTTGGCCAGCGCTCCCAATGATATTTTTACCATGATCAATAATGCCGATATGAAGTTCCCCACCATTACCGACGAGAATGGAGAGGAAAAGGAGCTGACCCACGGCCGCTACATCCAGTTTCTGGAGAGTAAGGACCGCCGGGTGCGCCAGGATGCTTTCAAAGCCATGTATGATACTTTTAAAAAGCAAAGAAACACCCTGGCGGCCACTCTGAATGCCAATGTGAAAAAAGATGTCTTTTATGCCCGGGTGCGCAAATATCGTTCGTCTTTAGAAGCCTCTTTGGACAGGGACAATGTACCCGTCCGGGTCTACGAGAACCTGATCGCTGCCATTCAAGAAGCACTGCCCGTTTTCCAGCGCTATATGAAACTGCGCAAGAAGGCACTGGGACTTGATGAGCTGCATATGTATGATCTTTATGTCCCGCTTGTACAGGATGTGGAGATGAAGTATACATACGAAGAGGCCAAGCAGCTGGTCCGCGATTCCCTTCAGCCGCTGGGTGAGGAGTACCTGGCCGTTGTGGATGAGGGATTTAACAGCGGTTGGATTGATGTCTATGAAAATGTGGGCAAACGCAGTGGCGCTTACTCCAGCGGCACTTATGGCACACCACCGTACATTTTGCTCAACTACCAGGAAAATCTGGATAACGTGTTTACCTTAACCCATGAGATGGGCCATTCGGTGCACAGCTACTTTTCATGCAAGGAACAGCCTTATATTTACTCAGATTACACCATTTTTGTGGCTGAAGTGGCTTCCACCCTGAATGAAGCGCTGTTGACCCATTATCTGTTACAGAACACGAATGATCCTAAGCAGCGTATGTATATTTTGAATCATTATCTGGAAAGCTTCCGGGGCACCGTTTTCCGGCAGACCATGTTTGCAGAATTTGAGAAACTGATTCACGAAAAGGTGGAGGAAGGGGAAGCGTTGACAGCCGACCGTCTCAGTGAACTATACTATGATTTGAATCTGACCTACTTCGGTGAAGATGTGGTCGTTGATCAGGATATTGCTATGGAGTGGGCCCGTATTCCCCATTTCTACTACAATTTCTATGTGTACAAATACGCTACGGGATTCGCCGCGGCCACTGCTTTAAGCCAGCAGATTTTAAACGAAGGCAAGCCTGCTGTTGACCGCTACCTTTCGTTCCTTAAGAGCGGAGGGTCTGACTATCCCATTGAGCTGTTGAAAAAAGCTGGAGTAGATATGACCTCTCCAGAGCCGGTCCGCCAAGCTTTGCGCGTCTTTGAACGGACTTTAACGGAGATGGAGGAGTTGTTTGGAAAGCATCAATAGGCAAAAAAGAGCGGTGATAGATACACTTGCCCTCTGCTAAAAGATTATTTCCAGCCCTGTTTCGACATGGCTTACATTCCGGGGGATTGGCCTGTTCAGCTAGATGAGATAAAAGAAGAAGTAAAATAACCTTGAAATATGGAAGTCGGGGCTGTCTCTAATCGATTGAGGCAGCCCCAATCTTATGCGGTTTAAGCCAAATGTAAGAGGTCGATTTAATCTTTTTCATCCGGGGTATTAATCATATGTTGGGCCGTATAGGTGAAACGCATCATCATCTCCTGTTTGATACGATCCTCCAGGCCAAGCTCGTCCAGTGTCTCCTGCATGCAGGCCAGCCAGGCCCTGGCCCGAGTGGGGGTGATGGGAAAGCGCAGGTGCCGGGCTCTTAGCATGGGATGCCCGTAGGCCCGGGTATAAAGGTCCGGACCCCCGAAAAATTGGCTTAAAAACTTGAACTGTTTCTCTTTGGTCAGGGTAAAGTCATCAGGAAAAATGGGGGCCAGATCGGGATGGCGGGCCACTTTATCGTAGAAAATCTCGACCAATTGCCTTAACGTCTTTTCTCCACCAAAACGGTAGTACAAGCTCTCTTTCAATACTGGTCTCACTGTTGTCCTCCTTTCCCAGCTTCATGATCTCATCTAGCTCAAATTGGAGAGCCAATACGTACTTCTGTTAGAATAATGATGAAGGAGGAATGAGCATGAGTCAAGTATCATACATCATTGAGCGCATTGAACCCAAAAATAAGTTGATGGCCTTGTGTTTCCTGGCAGACAAAGTTTATGAGCAACTGGCTGATACTCAAGAGATCCGTCCAGTTGAACGTGTCTTAATGGATTCTGATCATAAACAGCTGATTTATGTCATAGAAATAAATGGTCAGTGGCAATACATACGTTTCCCCCTCCCTTTGTGGAAATCGATTGATCAGGTACTGGTGGGCGAACAGGATCTGTTTTTGGTCTTATCGGTGACGGAAGACGGTTTACCGTACCGCAGCGTTCCTTTAAAAAGATTTCATGAGGAGTGTGTGGAGCTGATCCGTAATATGCGCGGCAATGCCAACTATGGGGAGGATGTGGCTGATTTGGTAGAGGAACATTTTGCCCAAACCATCAACGCCCTGCTCAGCTGAAGTGGTCCAGCTCATGTCTTAATTAAGCTGGTTGGCTAAGATGGCGTGAAGCAAGTGGGTGCCAGCGTGAGATAAAATGTTAGAGGGGGTTACAGGATGCCAATCAACTGGGAAAAGGAACTGATCCCCTTTCATCAAGCGGTGGAAGAGCTGAAGATTAAATTTAAAGGTATTCGCGAAGAATATTTAAGCATGGGTATTCATTCACCTATTGAACTAGTCATGGGACGGGTGAAACCGGTGCCTAGCATATTGCAAAAAGCAGCCAGAAAAAATATTCCTGAAGATCAGATTTTAAAACGCATGAAAGATATTGCCGGTATCCGCATCATTTGCCAGTTTGTGGATGACATCTATTCAGTCGTCAAGTTAATCAAGCAACGTAATGATCTCAAAGTGTTAGGGGAAAAAGATTATGTACGCGAGCAAAAGGAGAGTGGCTACCGCAGTTATCACATTGTCATTGAGTATCCGATCCATACAGTGTCCGGCCCGCGCAATATTTTGGTGGAAATTCAAATCCGTACGCTGAGCATGAACTTCTGGGCCACTATTGAACATTCGCTTAATTACAAGTATGGGGGAGAAATTCCCACGCACATTCAGAAACGTCTGCAAAGGGCAGCCGAAGCGTCCTTTTTGCTGGATGAGGAAATGTCCAAAATCAAGGATGAAATTCAAGAAGCACAAAAAGCATTTGCCAAAAAAAACACCAGAAACAGGTGAGACGATGAAGTTTGCCATCATATCCCGCGGAGATGAACTGTCTAACCGTTTAAAAGAGGAATTGGCCTCCCAGCTAATCCAATCCCAATGTGTGGAAGACCAACGAAACCCCACGCTGGTGATCAGTGTAGGGGGAGACGGTACAATGTTGGAGGCATTTCACCGCTATGTGCATCATTTGTCCAGAGTGGCCTTTGTGGGCGTCCACACAGGGCGCCTCGGTTTTTATGCCGACTGGCGGCCGGAAGAACTTAAGGAACTGGTGGGCTTCATCACCAGAGTGTCCATCGACGGGGAAGCAAACATGAAGCTTGTCGCTTATCCCTTATTAGAAGTGCTCGTTGTGCATGAAGAGGGGCATCACTCCAGACATCTTGCCTTAAATGAATGTACGCTGAAAACAACAGAGGGGTCTTTAGTGATGAATCTGGAAGTGAATGAAGATCATTTTGAAACATTTCGCGGGGATGGGCTGTGTATTTCCACTCCTTCCGGAAGCACAGCCTACAATAAAAGCCTAGGTGGGGCCATTGTCCATCCTTCCTTGGCTTCTATTCAGATTACGGAGATGGCCTCCATAAATAACCGGGTGTACCGCACCATTGGTTCACCTCTTATTTTACCGGCTCATCACACCTGTGTGTTAAGACCGCAAAATGATGTGGCTTATCATGTGACCATTGACCACCTCACCTTGATCGAGAAAAATGTGGAGCATATCCGGCTCAAGGTGGCCAAAGAACGGATCCGCTTTGCCCGCTTTCGTCCCTTCCCATTTTGGAAGCGTGTGCGGGAGTCATTCATTGATTAGGAGGCCAGGACATGACACCAACAGAGAGGGCCTATACGCTGACCCTGACCGTCCAGGAAGGACAAGAGGGGAGGCTGGCGGCGTTTTTGCGTGAACAGCACCACTTTTCCCGGCGCTTGTTAAACAAGTTGAAGCGGGAAGGCACGGTGCAGGTCAACGGTCAAACCGCCTTTTTCCATACTCAGCTGAAAACAGGGGACAAAGTGGCGGTTTGCTTTCCAGTGGAAAAACCCAATCCAGAGCTTAAGCCGCAGCCGATGGTACTTGTCCATCAACAACTGGATGTCAGCCGGCAGCACCACGGCCTTACCCGGCGGTATTATGCCTGGGTGCACGGGGTGGTGGAGAAGGATGATGGAGAGATTGTAGCGCCGATCGGCCTGGAAGAGGGCTCCATTATTAAGCGGCGGGTGAGAAGAGACGGCCAGCCAGCCCGTACCCGCTTTCGGGTGATCCGTCGTTATGCTGACTATACGTGGCTGGAATTAACCTTGGATACGGGCCGCACCCATCAGATCCGGGTCCACTGCCAGCATATGGGGCATCCCCTCCTGGGAGACGATTTGTATGGCGGGTCACGGCACCTGATTCAGCGTCAGGCCCTGCATGCCTGTGCACTGGCCTTTGTTCACCCGCGCCATAAAAAAGTGTGCTCGTTCAGTGCACCTTTACCTGAAGATCTAAAGCGGCTGGCAGCGGGCTAATCAAGGCGGAATTTCTCGGGGACAAAGGGCAGGGAGGAGGGCACCATTTCAAATGTCAATTCAGGATAGCGCAGTCCGGTTAAATGGCCCCCAAACACACAGCCGGTATCAATGTTGACGGTGTGGTTGACGAAACGGGGCTTTTTGACCGGGGTATGGCCATACACAATCCAAGCCTCACCAGTATAATGCTTAGCCCAGTCCCGGCGGACAGGGAAGCCGTCACTGTCCTTTTCCCCGGTAATATCTCCGTACAGGCAAAAAGTTTTAACTGCTTTATTATGTTTGCCGATCATATCTTGACGAATACCGGCATGACTCACAATCAAGCGCCCGCCATCCAGCACCAAATACAAGGGGGCGTTTTCCACCAGGCGGATGAATCGGGTTTTCACCCACTTTTTTTCATCAACTTGAAGACGGTGATACTCCTCTACCGTCGTTTCCAAGCCGTGAGTGATTTGAACATTGCGCCCCAGGAAAAAACGGTATAGTTTGTCACAGTGGTTACCGGGAACGTACAGGGCCTGGCCGGCTTCGACGTGGCGGATCACGAACCGCAGCGTGTTAATGGATTGGGGCCCCCGGTCGGTAATATCGCCCACAAAGACGATCTTCCGCCCTTGGCGGTGAGAGTACAAGCCATTCTGCTCGCGGTAACCCAGCCGGCCGAGCAGGGTGAGCAATTCGCGGTAGCATCCGTGCACATCTCCAATAATATCGTACATAACGCCCTCCGAGTGATCATTCACGTTTAAGCTTAAACCGAAACGTCAACCCTAATACTAGTCAAACATGTATGTTTTGGTACGCATGTGCACATTGAGCACAATTCCCATGGCAATCATGTTGGTTAACAAGGCGCTTCCTCCGTAACTGATAAACGGGAGAGCCAGACCGGTGATGGGCATCAGACCGATGGTCATGCCGATGTTTTGAAACACCTGAAAAACCAGCATGCCAATAATTCCGGCCACCAGATAGGAGCCAAACATGTCGTTGCAGGTCAGGGCAATCTGCACCAAACGGTAAATCAAAATAAAGTAGATGGCAATTAGTATGCTGGCTCCCACGAAACCGAACTCCTCCCCAATAACGGCGAAAATAAAGTCAGTGTGAACCTCGGGGATATAGCCTCTGGATTGCACGCCCTGGTTAAAACCTGTGCCCATCAACTGCCCCGAACCAATGGCCATCAGGGATTGGATCAGCTGGTAGCCAAACTCACCCGGGCTCGAAAAAGGGTCCAGCCAGCCGTAAATCCGGTTGAGTTGGTGAGTGGCGATAATTTTGCTAAATAAATCAAAGTTGACGAAATACAAAAAGACAAGGCCGGTGACCAGCGCAATAAAGGCGGCGACCATCAACAAAATCACGCGCCAAGAAATCCCGGCTACCAGCAGCATGGTCCCCATAATGGCCAGCAGAACCAGGGAAGTCCCCAAATCGGGCTGACGCAAGATGAGAAAGAAGGGCACGATCACAACCAGGCCTGTTTTAATGGTCAGCCACAAATCTTGTTTAAATGTCGGCTTGGGCAACTTAGACTGTTCCCGAACCAGTAAATGGGCAATGGCAATGATCAGAAAAATTTTCATAAACTCTGATGGCTGAAAGTTAAAACCCAAAATGGTGATCCAGCGCTGTGCCCCTTTCTGTTCTTCACCAAAAAGCATCACCAGAACCAACAAAAGCACGCCTGCTATATAGATAGGAATGGACAAGTGCTTCAACTGGCGGTAGTCAATCACAAGAATGCTGAACATCACGGCAAAACCGGCAGCATACCAGATCATTTGCCGGATTAAATAGTCGTATGTGCCGTATTCTTCACTGACATTAGTGGCGCTGTATATGGCGATAAAACTGCCCAAAGACAGGATAAAGATCAAAAATAACAGACCATAATCCAGCCGTTGCCATATGCTTTTTTCTGTCGTCATTGTCGTTCATCCCTTATCCTGATTCTAAACTAGAAGTTTTATTCCCTATAGCATCATATAATAAATACTCAGATTACGCTAGTCACCCGTTTGAAAAACATGGTATAATGAAAAAAAAGGTTTAAGACCTGATGCTAATAGTAAATATTAAAAAAGGAGGTTTCTTATGAATCAACTATTGGCTGGAAAAACCTTCGTGATTATGGGTGTGGCCAATAAAAGGAGTATTGCCTGGGGAATTGCCAGGATTTTGCATGATGCTGGCGCCCGCTTGATCTTTACATACCAAGGTGAACGTCTGAAGAAAAATGTGGAGGAACTGGTGGCCACCCTTGAGCGGGATGATAGCCTGTTGTTGCCTTGTGACGTTACCAAGGATGACGAGATTACTGAAGCATTCGCTACGATTAAAGAAAAAGTGGGTGTGATTCACGGCCTGGCCCACTGTATTGCCTTTGCCAAAACGGAGGAACTGCAAGGAGAATTTGTCAATACATCGCGGGAAGGTTACCATCTGGCTCAAGATATCAGTGCCTACTCTCTGGTTGCGGTGGCCCGCGCAGCCAAAGATCTGATGACAGAAGGGGGCAGCATTGTCACCTTGACCTATTTGGGCGGAGAGCGCGTCGTGCCTAATTATAATGTGATGGGTGTAGCTAAAGCGGCTTTGGATGCCATTGTGAAATATTTAGCCAATGATTTGGGCCCGCGCAACATCCGGGTCAACAGCATCTCAGCCGGCCCGATCCGTACCTTGGCGGCCAAAGGCGTGAAGGACTTTAACAGCATTTTAAAAACCATTGAGGAAAAAGCACCGCTGCGCCGCACAGTGACACAGGAAGAAGTGGGTAAGACCGCCCTGTATTTGCTTAGCGATTTATCCAGCGGTGTCACGGGCGAAATCATTCACGTCGATTCCGGTTTCAATATTTTGGGTAGCGTTTAAAGACGGTTATACGTTTAGGATGATTCATAACAGGGAGAAAGGGGAATATACATAGTAAGAAGACACAGGTCGAGGTGACCCCCGATGGGCTATTACCCCCCTTATCTCCCTGACTCGTACCGGCTGGCCATGAATATGATCCCTCCTGTACAGCCCAAAATTACCAAAGTGCAAGCGGTAAGCAAAAAAGAAGTGAACTCAGCTGCCAAACGATATGCCAGATGGCCGGAAGAGATGAAGCGCGACACTAGAAAAGGCATCCATTTTGACGAATATATCTAAATTGGGTATAATAGAAATGGAGTAACACCCTCTGCTTAAACAGAGGGTCTTTTTTATGCTTGCAAATAGGTACAAGACATAATCAGAGCATCGCGTGTATCACCATAACGGACTTACCAACTTTTACATCATCTCGCAACAGATTTCTGCTTTTATTTTTTACATATAAGCGGTATGATGAAAACAGAATTAATATGGGAGAGAAGCCCGATGGAAACACGTATTCATCATGCGCCGACGCCATATTTGCGTGCCCAGCGCAAGAAGAAAAAGCCAATCTTCAAAATCATCATAAGTGTTTTCTTTCTTTTGGTTTTGGCCTATTTGATCTTGTTTCTCATCGTTGTACCCGAACGGCCCGATTATCCTTTTTTTGAGGGGGACAAAAAGCCGCTTGTGATCGCCCATAGGGGCGGGGCTGCCCTTGCGCCGGAGAACACGTTGCTTGCCTTTGAACAGGCGCTTGAACTGGGGGTTGATGTGATTGAATTTGATGTGCATATGACCCGGGACGGTCATCTTGTTGTGATTCATGATGAAACGGTGGACCGGACCACTGACGGGGAAGGCCGGGTGGACGCACTGACCTTGGATCAAATTAAGGCTTTGGATGCGGCTTATACTTTCCGGGATATTAGGGGCAATTACATTTTCCGGAACCAAGGCGTCACCATTCCCACCGTGGAAAAAGTTTTTAAAGCCTTTCCTAGCGCTAGGATGCTGATCGAGTTAAAGTATGCCGAACCAGATGAGGAGTCCCCTGGTTACTTCCCCGGCGTGATCGGAGCTGGCGAAACAGTCAAGCAAGTCATGGCCCGCAAGTTGTGGGAATTGATTGAGGCGTACAATATGGAGGATCAGGTGCTTGTGGCCTCTTTTGATGATGAAATCCTTTCCTATTTTCAGAGTTATGCCCAGGGGCGGGTGCCGATTGTTGCCGGACAGCAAGAGGCGATACGCTTTGCTTTTTATCACAAAACTTTCCTCAGTCGGTTGTACCGGCCGCAAGCGGATGTGATGTCCCTGCCGCCGGAGCTTAACTTCTTCAATTTAACCGACCAGCGGTTGATTAATGGTGCCAAAAAATTAAACATGCCCATCTTTTACTGGACAATCAATGAAGAAGAGGTCATACGCGATCTGCTTCTGAAGGGTGTGGATGGTATCATTACCGATCGTCCTGACTTACTGATTCGTGTGATGAATGAAATGGAGGAGTTCAATGGCAACCATTGATTTGCATACCCATACCACTGCTTCTGACGGAACCAATCCCCCGGCCGAAAATGTGCGTCTGGCCAGGGAAAAGGGACTAAAAGCCATTGCCATTACTGATCATGATACGGTAGGCGGTATAGAAGAGGCACTGGCGGCCGGGCGTGAATGTGGAGTAGAAGTAGTTCCTGGTATTGAAATCAGTACATTGCGTCATGGTCAAGATGTGCATGTATTGGGTTACTTCATTGATTATCAGCAGGAAGGCCTCCATCATGAGCTGCACAAGTTGCGTGATGTGCGTGCGAAGCGCAACGAGATGATGGTGGCCCGCCTTAATGAGCTGGGAATTGAGATCACCATGGAAGAAGTCCGGGCCAAGCAGACAGAGCCTGAAGGAAACATTGGTCGCCCTCACATTGCCGAAGTGTTGATGGACAAAGGCATTGTTGATTCGATGGAGGAAGCTTTTGAGAAATATTTAGGCCGGGAAGGAAAAGCCTATGTCAATCCTCCGCGCATTTCTCCTGAAGATGCGGTCCGCTTGATCTTGCGTTATGGAGGCATTCCGGTTTTGGCCCATCCCGGTCTGTATGATGATGATCCGTTAATAGAAGAACTTGTGGCGCTTGGTTTAAAGGGGATAGAGGTGTACCATCCGGATCACACAGACAGGGAGATTGAGAAATACAGCCGCATTGCCGCAGAACTTCAGTTGATTGCCACTGGAGGCTCTGACTTTCACGGGGAACGGAACGGACACATCTTCCACTCAGATTTGGGTTCACAGCCGGTTCCGGCTGAAGTCCTGGAAAAATTAAAGCAGCTGAAGCACATGCGTGATAATCGCGCAAAAAAAGAGTTGTAAGCCATCGCTTTACAACTCTTTTTTCATTTTGACATGCATCATACCGGCTTCTTCAAAGCGTTCAGGTGAAGCGAGCTCATACCCCAGGTTTTCATAAAAACCGATCACTTGCTCCTGGGCATGGAGCACAAGTGTTTTAAGCCCCTGGGCTCTGGCCTCTTCTTCGATGGTTTTCATCACTTGTTCCCCTAGTCCTTTGCCACGGTGGGAGGGTAAAACACAGATCCGTTCCACTTTCCCTACAGAGGGAGAGACAGGGCGCAGACGCCCGGCTGCCACAGGTTGGATCCCTTTATAGACCACAAAGTGATCGCAGTCTTGTTCAAACTCGTCAATTTCCAGTTCAGCAGGCACCTTTTGTTCGTTTACAAATACGGCTGTCCGCACGTGATGGGCATCTTTTAAGGCCTGTTCTGATTGAACCTTTTGAACGGTGTACGACGGCATGGCTGCACCCCCTACACCTTCTGGCCAAGCAAAAAGGTTTCATAAGTGGTCCAAGCTTCATTCTCCAACTGATAGAGAAGATGGAAACGGGTAGCTGTAAAAGTGAACTCAAACGTCTTCATCCGTAAGCGGCCATAGACATCGTGCAGCTCGTCGTCAGACATCTCTTGTCCAATCGTAATATGTGGAACAAAAGGATATTTTCGTTCATGCATCAGTGGAGGTTCATGTAATTTATTGTGCAAAGCTGTCAACAGTGGCTCTTCTTTAATGGCCAGATAAAGGACATTATTCGTTGGATGGAAATGGCTCACTTTGTAAATATGAAGGGGAATCGGCTCCGTTTCTTGAGCCACCTGGCGTAAATACTGAACAATTTCAGGCAGTTGATCTTCATTGGCTTCAAAAGCTTCTTTAATCGTTATATGAGGTGCAATAAGAGAATAACGGGGGTCATAACGTTTGCGAAATGAATTGGCAAGATCTTGAATGTTTTTGGGCGGAAAAATGGCTATGCCTAAATTCATGATGTGTACCCTCCTTCTTCGCCTAGACATACTTATTGTACCATATTTTAGCGTTTGTCACTCCCCTTTTACAACCGAATATGTTAAAATGATAGGACTAATTGTTCAATTGGGAATTATAAATGGGTTTAGCGTTTGTTTGTAACGGGTAATGGGAAATGGGGAGGTTATGCTATGAACAACAGAGTGCACAGTAAAGATGTTAAACAAGCCGCTTTAGATCTTCTGCGCAAGAGAGGTGTCACCATCCAGGATATCGCTGAGATTGTATATAAAATGCAATCGCCATACAAGCCTGATCTGAGTATGACGGCATGCGTGGAGTCTGTTGAAGCCGTCTTGGATAAGAGGGAAGTTCAGCATGCCCTCTTGGTGGGGATTGAGCTGGATATACTTGCTGAGAAAAAAATGTTGTCTGAGCCGTTGCAAAGTATTGTCGAGAATGATGAGGGTTTATTCGGTTGTGATGAAACTTTAGCCTTAGGTTCTGTCTTTGGTTACGGCAGCATTGCTGTGACCACCTTTGGCTATTTGGATAAAGAGAAAGTGGGCATTGTCAAAAAGCTGGATTCTAAGATCGGGTCTCATGTTAATACATTTCTTGATGACCTGGTATGCAGTATCGCCGCCAGCGCTTCCAGCAGGTTGGCCCACCGCCTGCGGGATTTAGAGGAAGCGGAAGAAGAAGTGGAACAAAGAGAAGAACAAGCAGGATAATTTGACATGAAATCCAGTTCATTTGGATAAGATGATAATAGACCAAGTTAACGCAGGTGTGAGGGAGCATGAACTGGATTTATTGGGGTAAACTGTACGACAGTAAATTTCAAGCCAACTGCTTAAAAATGCGTATTGAACATGATTGGTGGCTGATGGGCCGTCATACCCCTCAGATGGTTGAGGTGTTTAAGGTGAAAAGTGGAAAATATGGTGTACGGTTTAGCTGGGAGGCATAATCCCGGCTTTTTACCTTTAAGATTTTTGTTAAAAGGAAGGGTATAATGGATACGGCGAGTCATTTTCTGATCGGGGTCGGACTTGGCGGTTTGGCCCATCTTCATCCTGAAGTAGCATCCATTCCTGGGGCAGGGCTGGCTGTCACTATTGGAACTGTGCTTGCCTCTCAGGCCCCTGACTTTGATTGTGTTTACCGCTTCAAAGGGGATGCTGCCTATTTCAAATATCACCGGGGGATTTCCCACTCCATTCCCTTTTGGTTCATTTGGCCCACGCTGATCACGCTGTTGATTATCCCCTTTGTTGATGGACTGGCTTGGACTTTGCTGTGGATATGGTGTTTTATCGCTGTGCTTATTCATGTAGGTCTTGATGTCTTGAACACATACGGTACACAAGCGCTACGTCCGTTCAAAGAGGACTGGCTCGCCAAAGATGTGTTGATGATTTTGGACCCTTATATTTTTCTCACTCAACTGACCGGGGTCTTCTTGTGGTGGACAGGGCTTGTTTCTCCAGGGCCATTATTTGCTTGGATTAACGGAATAACCTTACTCTATATTGGGGTACGGATTTATCTTCATCGCTTGCAGCTGGCCAGAGCAGCAAAGCTGTATCGGGAATTTGAACCGATGCGGATGTGTGTGACGCCTACATTTCGCTTCAACACCTGGCAAGTTGTGGTTGAAACCGATCATCACTTTATTTTAGGCCGTTTAAAAAATGGAGTGTACCAGGAGGAAATGCGTCTTGAGAAATGCGCAAGCCGCTCTTGGTATCGCTGGAGAGAAAAAAGTGATGTTGTGGACTCATTTTTGTATTTTGCCAAATACGTCTATTTTGAACAGCACCGTGACGGAGACATGCTGCGCATGAAATGGACGGACCTGCGCTTCCGCTTTGGCCAGTCCTTCCCTTTTCAGGCAGTGCTGGAGGTGGATAAAACCGGAAAGATTATAAAGGAAACCATCGGATGGGGCCATGAAGAGGATAACAAAGTAAATATGTTCGAGGTTTTAAAAGAAGCGGTTAAGTAAGGAGTGTGTCAGAAGGTCTTCCACTACTTGATGATGACACCGACAGCCCCCACTAAATAACCGCCTTTGATCAGCCAGCCGGTTGGATCAAGGGGAGCCATATTGGCCAGCAAGAGTAACGGAAATACTAAATATAACAGGTTTCTTAAGAAATTAGGATTAGCTTATGCGACAAATCTATCAAGGGTGCTTCGGTTTTGCTAAGTTGAGCCGGTAGGTGAGTTGCGTCCAATTGATCAACCTGTTGAAGCACTGACGGTGATGACGGATAAAGACAGGGTGAGGGTGGTGGCCGGAGATGCAGGTGCAACGTCTGCCGAAGTGATCAACGAGAAGAACAATGGCGACAGAAAAAAACAAAAGTGAAGAATGTGTGTCAAACCTGTCCAAGCGATTTCCGTCTAATGGAGATCGCTTTTTTGTATGGTCAGTTATCTTGGTTTTCCTTATGATAGAAATATGACAATAAACAGCACCAAGTCTCATTTTTGAGAAGGGATGGAAATAAAGTGTACGGCCAACTTGTTCATAAGCAAAGACAATTTTTTGACATGGGCAAGACTAAAGATCTTAACTTCCGCCTGGAAGCCTTACAAAGGTTAAGGCAGGCAATTGCGTCTCGAGAACAGGATTTGCTCACAGCCCTCAAAGCCGATTTGAACAAACCTGAGTTAGAAGCCTATGCCACAGAAATTGGCATTATTTTGAGTGAGATTCGCTTTGTCTTGAAAAGGTTAAAATCGTGGGTCAAACCAAGAAGAGTGAAAACGCCTGTTACCCTTTTGGGGGCAAGAAGTTACATTTACCCCGAACCTTATGGTGTCACCCTGATCATCTCCCCCTGGAATTATCCCTTGCAACTTGCTGTTTCACCCTTAATCGGCGCCATCGCAGCAGGAAACTGTGCGGTTGTCAAACCTTCTGAACTCACCCCCCATACATCGGCGGTCCTTGCTGAACTGATTGGAGATATTTTTCCAGAGAACTACGTTGCGGTTGTACAAGGGGGAGCAGATGTGAGCACCGCGCTGCTTCAAGAGAAATGGGACTATATTTTCTTTACAGGCGGTGCGCACATCGGAAAAAAGGTGATGGAAGCGGCTTCCAAACATTTAACGCCAGTCACTCTGGAACTAGGCGGCAAGAGCCCATGTTTTGTCCATCGCGATGCCAATCTTGATTTAGCTGCCAAGAGAATTGTGTGGGGTAAATTTCTTAATGCCGGCCAAACATGTGTGGCCCCGGATTATGTGTATGTGCATTATGAAATCAAAGAGGACTTGATCGGGCGCATCAAGACTTACATTGCGCAATTCTACGGTGAAGATGCTATTCAAAACGGCCGCTATACACGAATTGTCAATCAGAAGCATTTTGACCGCCTAACCGCCTTGTTGGATTCAGGCACGATACGCATTGGCGGTAAGGCTAACCGTGACAAACTTACGATTGAACCAACAGTGCTTGATGAGGTGAGCTGGGATGACCCTGTGATGCAAGAAGAGATTTTTGGCCCTATTCTGCCCATATTGGACTATCAGGATCTAGATCAGGCACTGGAGACTGTACGGATACGCTCCAAGCCTCTGGCGCTGTATGTCTTTTCCGAAAGCAAAACCGTTCAGGATAAGCTGATCCGCCATCTTTCCTTTGGTGGCGGGTGTGTCAATGATACGATTCTGCATGTTGCCTCACCTTATTTACCCTTTGGCGGGGTAGGCGAAAGCGGCATGGGTGCCTATCATGGCAAAAGGAGTTTCGATACCTTTTCCCACGAAAAAAGCATTGTTAAACAGACAACTTTGTTTGACCTACCTTTTCGCTATCCCAACGTCAAAAAAGGCCTGCAATTGGTGAAAAGGTTTTTAAAGTAAAATTCATGCTTGATAACCATTGGAATAATACATGATTTCTTCATAACTTCATCACAGTATTATCAAATTTTTAGGGTATATATTTAGTGAAAACTAGAAAGGAGGAAACACAAATGCAAAACAAAAAACTGATGTTGGTGATGTCATTTGCTCTAGCAGCCGTATTGGTGAGTGGTCTTCCTTTTTCATGGTAATGATAAGTATAAGTATAAGAATGCTTCTTGAACCATTTTTTAAAAAAAGAAGAAACAAAGAAGAGTTGCAATCTCTCCTTTGAATGAAAAATAGATAATTGAAAACATGCTAAGTTAAATCATGAATGGTCTTCCTATACTTGTAGCTTCCATGATTTGGATGTAAATTCCATAATGTTAAAATATAGTCTTCATAGTTTTATCACATTTAATGTTTATAGTAGATAACAAAGTCATTTGAGAAACGAGACGACAAGTTCAAAGGAGCAGTACACTATGGATTGGTATATTCAGTTTGTGCAATGGTTATCTTTTATCAGCGAGCCCTTAAGTAATCTTTATCATTCTCAACAAACTCCGGTGCTTGGAGCCTTATTGTTAGGGATATTAGGTGCTGTAGCCCCTTGCCAGATTTCAGCTAACATGGGGGCCATCTCTTATACAACAAACCGAATGGCACAAGGTAAGAAATGGCTTGCCGAAATCCTGAGTTTTTTTGCAGGGAAAACTTTCGTGTATTTTTTATTAGGAGTATTGGTTCTGTTGATAGGCAAAGAGCTAGAAGCCCTGACCATACCGGTCTTCCAAGTGACTCGGAAAATCATTGGGCCTTTGTTTTTGATTGCGGGTCTTTATTTTGTTGGTTGGATTAAAATCAGGGGAGTATTTACGGAAAGATTACTTAAATATCAAGGCCTAACCGAGAAGTTTTCCGGCAATAAGCGGGCTTTCTCTTTGGGAGTTTTATTGTCTCTCGCCTTTTGCCCCACTATGTTTTTAATCTTTTTTGGTTTATTGATACCTTTGGTGTTAGGTACATCTGGATATGGATTTATACTGCCATTATTGTTTTCAATAGGTACGTTTATGCCTGTGTTACTTTTCCTGGGGTTGGCTTTTGGCTTTGGAGTGGATCGTACCTTTATGAAGAAATCAAAAAGAATAGGACGGATCATTCAGGGCGTCACAGGTATCATTTTCATTGTGCTTGGTATTCATGACATTATTTTATACTGGACCGGGTAGCGTTCAGGAAATACAAGAACACCCGAAAGATTAATCATTTTTTTAAATTTTATTTAGTTCAGAACGATAGACATAGTCGGGGTATACGATCATATTATAGTATAGATATTGAAAGAATAGGTGGTATAAAAGATGTATGATCATATACCCTTGGTTGGTTTGTATATCATCGTCGTTTTATGGGTCATCTGTTTTGCTTTTGTGTTTCACCGTCACATTACAAGTATGGCCGGTATGGTGGCTGCCATGGGGATTGGCATGACCAGCGGGCTAGGTATAGGCATGGTTTTAGGCATTGCCCAAGGGGAATATTTTTTACAAGCAATCATCATGGGCATGTTGGTCGGGATGATCTTTGGTCTTTTGGCAGGAAGTCCTTTTGGTTTGGCGGCCATAGTGGATGGGATTTCATCTGGTATTATGGGTGGGATGATGGGAGCCATGACTGGAGCAATGATCCCTCCTGAACATGGACTGTCTATGATTAAAATTATCTTTGTGTTGTCAATGGGAATGTATTTTATTATTTATTTGCTGCTTCACCAGGAAGCAGATCTCCATAAGAGCAGATCAGAGCTAACGGGATGGGTCAAAAGCATGTTGTCCAAACCTTCTCTGCTCTTTATTATTGTTTGTATCTTTCTTATTCAGATCTACCAAATGGAGGGAACAAAAGTTAAGCACGAACTAGATGATGCACCACATCCTTCTCACGGTATGGTGGTGGAGGAAGGCCCTTGATCATCACATTTTTATCACATTTTAGATTTAAAATATGAAATAAGACATAAAACAAAGGCTTGAAAAATGAGGGATTGAAGTGAATAAATTTCATATTCTTATTGTTGACGATGAATGGAACATGAGAAACTTGTTACGCATTCATTTGACTAAAGCAGGATTTCAAGTGAGTGAAGCCAAAAATGGACAGGAAGCATTAGAACTGTTAGAGCAACATAATGTAGACTTAATTATTCTTGATTTAATGATGCCGGATATGGATGGTTTGGATGTATGTGCAAAGATTCGCCAAACAAAGCAGACACCTATCCTCATGTTGACGGCTCGAACAGACACAAAGGATAAGGTTGATGGGCTTAATGTCGGAGCGGATGACTACTTGACCAAGCCGTTTGAAGCGGAGGAGCTCGTTGCCCGGGTGCATGCTTTGCTTAGAAGGGCTTATAGGGGAGAAGCACAATTAAATAAACGGATATTAACGTTTCGTAAGTTAAAAATCGATCCGGCAGGAAGAAAAGTGATCGTTGCCGGACAACCTGTTCATTTTACGCCAAAAGAGTTTAGCCTGTTATTATTACTGGCCAGTCATCCTGAACGCGTATTTACGCGAGAACATTTGCTATACCACATTTGGGGAGAAGATTATTTTGGGGATGAACGAACGGTTGATACCCATATTAAAAGTATACGGGCTAAGTTTCGTCAAGCGGGCCTGTCCTATAATCCCATCCAGACAGTATGGGGAGTAGGCTACAAGTTTAAGGGACGTGAAGGGCAGACATGAACCTCAATCGAATTGATGTCAAATTAGGTGTAATGATTATGCTTCTGTTTCTGGTTCTTTTGCTTCCTTTGGGATTTGTTATCAATCAAATTTTCTCTGGTTTTTATTTTACAAAGGTCCAAGAGGAAACCAGCCGATTGTCAGCCCAATATGCCCAACTGATTGCCAGACACCCTGACCATATGATGATACCGATGATTGAAATGATGGCCCAATTTTCTCAAGTAAGAATATTTATTATCAATCCTGAAGGCCAAATTATCGCTGTTGCCAATGTCCCGGGGCTTAATAAAGGCGATTCAATCATGTTGGAAGAATTAGATGCTCTTGCCCTTGGACAAACCATCGAAACAACCTATACAGATCCGGAGGGTAAACCGTATTATATGACCGGTACCCCGATCATGGATCAACAGTCATTCTATGGAGGGGTGTTTGTCTTATCATCCATAGAAGGGATTTACCAGTCCCTGCGTGGGGTTCGGAATTTGTTGATTCTGGCAGGATTTGGTGCTTTTTTTATTGCTTTAGGGTTTACAATGGTGTTATCCAGGTCTTTGTCCCGACCGTTGCTTCAAATGGAAAGGGCAGCACGCAAAATTGCCAAAGGGAAATTGGAGACCCGGGTGGAAGTTGGTACAACAGATGAAATAGGTTCACTAGCGATGGCGATTAACGATTTAGCCAGGGATTTAAAACGCTACAGAGATACAAGGAGAGAATTCTTGGCCAATATTTCCCATGAATTACGAACACCTCTCACCTATTTGGAAGGGTACGCCAAAGTACTAAAAGAAGGGTTGTATCAATCTCTAGAGGAAAGGGATAAATATTTGGATATTATTCAAAAAGAGACCAAACGGTTAAACCAATTGATTAATGACTTATCTGAACTGGCTAAAATGGAGGAAGGAAGAATCAGTTTAAATTTCCAATGGGTGGACATTGCGGAAGTGTTGGAAAGTGTCTTATCCAAAACTTCATTAAAAGCCAAAGAGAAAGGATTGCTTGTCCAGGTTGATATTGAGGACGATCTTCCCTTATTGTATGGTGACGGCTTAAGACTAGAACAAATCTTTTTAAACTTAGTGGAGAATGCCATTCGTTATACAGATGCAGGAACTGTGTCTGTTCAAGCCAAGCTTGTTGGTCAGAAAATCATAAAAACGATTGTTGAAGATACAGGCAGAGGGATACCAGAAGAGGAGCTGCCTTATATATTTGAACGGTTTTACCGCGTAGAAAAATCCCGTTCACGTCAGCATGGCGGCTCAGGTCTGGGATTAGCGATTGTAAAGAAGTTGGTCGAATTGCATGGTGGAGATATTATGGTTTCAAGTCTGCCAGGAAAAGGGACCCGTTTTGAGGTTGATTTTCCAGTAAAAGTTACTCTCCAAGACCAAGAGGAGGGAGGGAAATGAAAAGATTAGACTGGGTTATCGCTGTGATGTTGGTTATTATTGGATTATCTTGCTTGACCATGTCAGCCACATGGATGTTGAATCCAAATTCGATAAGACAGTATTTTTTTACCTTCTTTCATATATGTTTTTGGGCTGTTTTGCCGGTTATGATCACTGTTGTTATATATTTAATATTAAGATTTAAAGATAACACACCTGATAAATAGATTAAGTCTGTATCTTAGTGTATAACAGTGGGCACTTTTCACAGATAGCCGTGACGCGGGTCAGGCTTAACTTTGTTTAAAGGATCTTGGGAAAGTCCTCTTGTTTCATATTTTCTTCACAATTTTTGTTTATAATAGACGTTACCAAAAAAATAGCGACTCAACAAGAAAGGGAGAGGGACCAGATGCATAGAATCTTGAAGGCAACACTCATAACAATAGGGTTAATCATCGTGCTTGTTGGTTGCAGCGCGCCTGTTGCAGATGATGCTGAACAGGTAAGCGATCCGGCCAAAGAGGAAAACCGTGATGACCCGATTAAGGAGGAGAATGGAAAAGTTGAGATCGATCTAAACGCAACCGAAACTCAGTGGATGTTTAACGATGAACTGATGGCAGACATTTGGTCTTACAACGGTTCTCTGCCCGGAAAAGAAATTCGTGTCCGTGAAGGAGACCAGGTGGTTGTCCGTTTTAGCAATGAACTCGATGTGCCAACGGCTGTCCATTTCCATGGGGTTCCTGTTCCTAACGAGATGGATGGGGTGCCCGGCGTCACTCAAAACGCGGTGATGCCAGGGGAGACGTTTGTCTATGAGTTTGTGGCTGATGCTCCAGGGACCTACTGGTATCACTCCCACCAGGACGGAGCTAATCAGGTGGGCAAAGGATTGTACGGGGCATTCATTGTGGAACCTGTGGACCAGCCAGATTATGACCTTGACCAGGTGATCATGATCGGTGAATGGTCTTCCATGGACATGGCGCACGGAGATATGGAGCATAGTGAAATGGAACACGGCCATCACGGGAACATGGATCATCATGGCATGCATGATGGGGAAGGTCACGGAGATGGCCATATGGAACATCATGAGCTGGACCACGACGTAAACCATGAACAGATGTCCCACGATGAGATGATGAAATTAATGTACGATACGTTACTTATTAACGGGAAAGCAGGGGAAGCCATTGAGCCCATCAAAGTGCAAGAAGGGGATACTGTCAAGTTACGGTTTGTCAATACGGGCCTTTTTACCGTGTGAGTCAAGTATTTCCGGGCAGAGTTTTTTATCCCCATCATGGATGTAAGCGGATTCATTGTTTGAGGGTACTCTCTTGGTCATTTCTTATCCTGTTTTAAAAACCAACCAATCCCTTCAGTGC